>JBEKLK010000074.1:0-12015 GCA_050010235.1 Rhizomicrobium sp. | reverse complement strand
CGCCGATCCCTGCAATTGCAAATGTCGCTGCCTATTGGGCTGCAATCCAGAAGAACGAGCACGCGGCAAAAGTGTTGATCGTACTTCGCCGCGGCCTCGAAGAACGCCGTGAAATGATCCGCAGCGGTGAGATTGAGCGGCTCAGGGCAGCGGAGGCCGCGGCGTGGAAGGCGGCGGATGCGCAAAATTGATGGATTGCGAGTTGCACGAATTCGATTGGCGCTCTCACGGGAAATCGGCCCCCGGTTTCTGTCTTGAGAGAGCCGCATCCTAACCGCCAGACGATGGGAGCGTCGGGCGGAACGGGGCTTATAGCGGTCAAGTGTCCAGACAAGGCCGTCAGTGGGCGGATTCCGATGACTCCCGTGGCGAAAAGTGGAGTCCTGAATGATATTCGATAGCGCAGCGGCAACGGTCGGTCGAACGCCGCTCGTTGAACTGAAGCGATTGGGTAAGGGTTTGGCCGGACGGGTTGTCGCCAAACTCGAAATGCGCAACCCGTGCGGCAGCGTCAAGGACCGACTCGGTGTGGCGCTCGTTGAAGATGCCGAGCGTCGTGACGTGCTGCGGCCTGGTATGACGATTGTCGAGCCGACCGGCGGAAATACGGGAATCGGCCTGGCGCACGCCTGCGCGATCAGGGGGTACCGGCTCATTTTGACTATGCCGGACTCGATGTCGCGCGAGCGCGTCGCTCTGCTGCGTTACCTCGGCGCCGAAGTCGTACTCACGCCCGGCATCCTTATGGGTGACGCGGTTGCCGAAGCGAAAAGGATCGCGCAAGAGAGGGCCGACACGGTAATGCTCGACCAGTTCACCAATCCAGCCAATCCGGAATTGCACAGACAAACGACCGCTGTTGAGATCTGGGACGATACAGAGGGGGATGTAGACGTTTTTGTTTCCGCCGTTGGGACGGGCGGAACGATCACGGGTGTCGGCGAAGTCCTCAAGCAGCGAAAGCCCGGCGTGCTGATCGTGGCAGTGGAGCCGAGCGGAGCGGCTTTGCTGTCGGGGGGATCTGCTGGAAAACACCAGATGCCGGGCATCGGCGTCGGTTTTATCCCCAGTGTCATGAACCGCGATATCATAGACGAAGTCATTGTCGTCACGGACGAGGAAGCGTTCGAATGTTCCCGAACGCTGGCCCGACGCGAGGGAATTGTCGCCGGCGTCTCGTCCGGCGCGGCACTTCACGCGGCACTCAAGATTGCCGAACGCGAGCAATTAGCCGGAAAAATGATCGTCGTGCTGCTCGCAGACACCGCCGAACGCTACATCTCGTCCAATTTGTTCAAACAGGGAAGCTAACGTTGATCCACCGCGACGGCTCGCCCCAATGCAAAAATTAACTGGCCATTGTTGAGCGCCCATTGCGCCACATGAACGGGCTCACGCCGACAGAGCTTGCGGCGCGCCGATCCCGCCGAAATTGCTCAGGGAATTCAAGCCTGCTTCCTGTGCTTGCCCGCCAGAAAGACATCAATCGCGTTTTCGGCGGCCGTCGCAGCTTCCGCTCGCGTGGCATAGGTCGGCTTCGGATGATTTTGCGCCGGCGGCTTACGTCTGCTTTTGCTGGGATGAATAATCCACGTCCATACGCCGTCACTGTTTCTCGGAATCGAATACGGAATTCCTTTGTATTCGGTTGCATTTTCCATCGGTTGTCCTCAGAGCGATTTGATGTCGGCGACGATGAGCGGTCTATTGCCCGCCTTGACCCGCCCGACGTAACGCGCGGCGTTCCACATTTCGACTGTTGACCCGATTGCAAGTGTTTCTGCGTGTTCAATCGCAGTCAGATCATCGACGAATTCCAGTTCCAGACGGTCCCTGACGCTCCCGTCGCCGCCGAGGAAAAAATCGCCAACCCATTGTTCGTCACCTACTGTGTGCAGCAGCGGTTTGTGCGCAAGCGCACATGGCGTTTTGTTTTGTCATTTTATGCGTTTGCGCTTGGCGCCGAAAGAATCAATTCCGTACGAAACCGGACAATTTCGTACAGGCCGCGGCAGCAGCAATGAAATGCGTCCGTGATGCGATGAAACCGGTCTTCCGCCGCCGGCGAATTCCAATACTTAGCCCGCTCGGTCAGCCGTCCAGAGGAATATCATTTTCGGCTCGCCGGCCATGATCCAATAGACATATTGCCCTTTGAGTTTGAACGGCTCCGCGGCCAGATCCACCGTTCTCCAGCCGCCCGTGGGTATGTCCTTGTTCTTGTCTTGCAGGCCCGCAGGGTGAAAGCTGTTTGTGATGAGCGCCATCCTGAAGGCGCTCAGTTTGGGAATGAAATTCAGAATATCGTCATTCCCCCAATGTTGCAGGACATCCTTGACGATCGCCAGTTCCGCCGTGGGAAGCGGATCGGTGAGCGCATCCATCTCGCGGAATTCGATCCCCGGCCGGCTGAATTTTGTCGTGTTCGCAAGAACGACGTCGGAAACGTCCAGCCCCAGATATTTCGTGTGACCCCAGTCGATCAGCCTGGAAAACTGCCAGTCTCCGCAACCGATATCGACGACGCTCAGAATGTTATTGCTGCGGATGAAGTTCTGAATGAACCAGCGATAGCTGACTGTGTTCTTTTCCGTCGATCCGGCGCCGGAACCGTGTCGCCAGAGGTCGTTGCTGTAGATGCGATTGAAGACGTCCTTGTGGCTCATCGATAAATTGCCATTGTCCCCGATTTTGGCGGACCATAGCGGTTTTCGGAAGCTTGCTGAAGCTCAAACGCCCTATATCGGGTTGAGGGTCGAAGATATTTCACGCGCCGCGTGCCTCCCGCACCTCTTTTGCCGGACCGCGAACCGGTCCACACTGGCACCCACACTTCTGTGAGGGAACGACAATGCGCATGATATCCGTTACGGCAATGGCGGCGGTCGCGGCGATCTGCTGCGCCAGCGCTACAGCAGCGCCGCAGGTAAGAGCCAAACTCTCCTGCACATTCGGCCAGTCGATGGAGCAGGACCACATGCTCGATATCCAGAACACGACGAAGGCCGCACTGCCGACGGAGACGATCGTCGATCTCGACATCACGGCGACGCCGAACGGCGAGCAGTTCGACTGCTTTGCGCTCACCGCGCCGCTCGCCGCCGGCGCACATCTCAGTCACATGGAAAAGGTCACGGTGGGGACCGCGGGGCTGGTGTGCAAAGCGTTCCTTTCGAGCAAATATCCCGCCATCAGCCACGGTTCCGACGGCAGCTCGTCGACGCAGTGCGATTACTGAATCGGGGGATTCGATACCCGGAATTCCTGCGCCGACCGCTGCTGCTCTCGCCGGCCGAGCACATCGGCTTTGCGCCGGCGTGAACAGGCCTCGGTTTCCCTCTCGCGATCCCTATGGCTTGCGGAATTTGAGAATGAACTGATCGGTTTTGAAGCGGATCGAAGGATCGAACACGATCTTGCTGCGGTCGTCGTTCGGGTTGCGCAGGATGTCGCTTTCGCCCACCAGCCAGAACCCCGCCGCCGTCACTTCGTTGATCACCGTCGTCTCGTCGATGCGATGAAGCGCGGGCGACAGCGTTGCCCCTGTGCCGGGCGCCGCCGCATGGTCGACGATGAAATACAGGCCTCCCGGTTTGAGCGAATCGAATACCAGCTTGTTGAAGGACGCCATGTCGACCGTGGCATATTTGGGAATATGAAGGTCGTGATAGTTGATCGTGGTCCAGAACACATCGACTTTTTCCGGCACGTGAAACGAGCCCAGCGGCGCGAGATCGAGCGAAACGTTGCCGCGGCCCCGTTCGGCCAGGACCTCTTTGGTGGCGTCGACGTTCTTCTGGCCCCAGGTGGTGGTTTCCAGCGCGAACACCTTGCCGGTGGGACCCACGATGTCGCTTAACAGGCGCGTGTAGTAGCCGCCGCCCGGCAGATATTCGCCGACGACCTGGCCGGGCCTGATGCCGGCATAGGCGAGAACCTCGGCAGGCTTCCGATGGACATCGAGATCGCGGTCGTCCTTGGGCCGCGACGGATCGGCCACGGCCTTGACGATATAAGTGGGGACGGAAGCGGCGGCAGGTGTGAGTGCCGTGGTCGAAGCGACCAGCAGCGCCAGAACAACGGCGCGGAAAATCATGTAAGCCCCCAAGTCTGTGGATTGCCGATTTCGATAGCGCCCCAATGTGCGCGACAAAGCTCCGCGAAACCACAGGGACTTCGCCGAACGAGGCGCCCGCGGGAACAAATCGGCGTGAGTTCGGGGCGTTTTCCGATCCGGCCCCCGCCGAAATCCTGCATGGCGGGGCGCGCCCGAATGGCTTAGCGTCAACGCGATACCGGGAGAGGAAATCCATGGCGCGGGCAACGAGCGTTCTGGCGGAGGGCATCTATTTCGGCGAGGGGCCGCGCTGGCGCGAAGGTCGCTTGTGGTTCAGCGATTTTTATGCCCATGCCGTGAAATCGGTGTCGCCGGCGGGCGACGTGCGCATCGAATTCGAGCTCGACGATCGGCCCTCCGGGCTGGGCTGGATGCCGGACGGTACGATGCTCATCGTATCGATGACGAAGCGCCGGGTCCTTCGCCGCGCGCGCGACGGAAAGACGAGCATGCACGCCGATCTTGGCGGCATCGCCGGATTTCATTGCAACGACATGGTCGTGGATGCGTCGGGCCGCGCCTATGTGGGCAATTTCGGCTTCGATCTCGACGCCGAGCTGGTGGCGCGCGGCGCCGAGAGCGTTATTGCCGAACACCCGACTGCGAAACTCGCCTGCATTTCGCCAGAGGGCAAAGTCGGCGTGGCGGCTGCCGACATGCACTTCCCCAACGGATCGGTGATTGCGCCGGACGGCAAGACGCTGATCGTGGGCGAAACGCTGGGCGGATGCCTGACGGCGTTCGACATCGGCGCGGACGGATCGTTGGGCAATCGCCGGGTCTGGGCTTCGACATGGCCGCGCGTGCCCGACGGGATCGCACTCGATGCCGACGGCGCCATCTGGATCGCCAATCCCATTGCGCCGGAATGCGTGCGCATCGCTGAAGGGGGCAAAGTTCTGGACGTGATCGATACCGGCCAGCCTTGCTACGCCTGTATGCTCGGCGGCGACGACGGCCGGACCTTGTTCATGATGGTCGCGCCGACATCGCTGGCGCATGAGGCCGAGCGGTCGCCGACCGGCAAGGTCCTGATCGCAAAGGTGGACACGCCGCACGCGGGCCGGCCTTAGGGAATCCGAACAAAACACGGCGCGCAGGTTTTCCTCAGCCTGCACCAATACATGACATTCGATGTCAGGTATGGCGTTCTACAGTGCCTCCATCGCAACCGAGGAGGCCTTCATGACCGATCAATCCCAGACGCGCCGCACCGTGATCGCCGCGGCCCTTGTCGCGGGCGCAGGAGCCGCGGTTCCCGCATCCACCGCAGCCGCGTCATCGACGGGCGAAAGCGCCGTCGATCCCAATCGCGACGGCGCGCACGATTTCGACTTTCTCATCGGCGACTGGAAGGCCCATGTCCGTCGGCTGCCGGATCGTCTCGTGGGCTCGACCGACTGGATCGAATATGACGGCATTTCCAATCACAAGAAGCTTCTCGACAGCAATTCGAATTTCGAGGACTTCGACGTCGAAAGTCCCGAGAAGCATCTGCGCATCAAGGCGCAGACGCTGCGTCTCTACAATCCCAACTCGCACCAATGGTCCATTTACCTGCTCGACGTTGACAATGGCACGATCGGTCTGCCGCCCGTCGTCGGCCAATTCACGAACGGGCGCGGAGAGTTTTTCGACCAGGAAGATTACAAGGGCCGCGCGATCCTGGTGCGCTACACATGGGCCAGCATCTCGCCCAATGCCGCGCGGATGGAGCAGTCGTTCTCGCCCGATGGCGGGAAGACCTGGGAAGTGAACTGGATCTGCGAATTGTCGAGGTAGCGCCGGCCCGAAAGAATTGTCCCGGCCGCGTCCCAGGCAGTGGACGCATCCCCGCCAAAGGCTATGATCCACCGTCGTCGAGGGGGCATTGTCGATCGAGATGCCCCCCTGTTGGAGCGCCGGATGGTTGAAGACAGTTCAACACTCGTCCCAATGCGTCAGGCGAACATGCCCGACGCGACCGACCTGCGTCGCGTGGGCGCGCATCCCGATCAGTGGTATCCGCTCGCCTGGTCCGACGAATTGAAGCCGGGCAAGGTGCTCGGTCGCCGCTTCGCCGATCAACCCATCGCGCTTTATCGCGGCAAGGACGGGCAGGTCGTGGCGCTCGAAGATCGTTGCGCGCACCGCCAGGTGCCGCTGCATCTGGGCGTCGTGTGCGGCAACGAACTCAAATGCCATTATCACGGCTGGACTTACGACTCTGCCGGCAAATGCGTGGACGTTCCCTATCTCGGCCGGGAGCGGCTGCCCAACGGAGTCCGGAATTATCCCGCGCGCGAGATCGACGGACTTATTTTCGTGTTTCCGGGCGATCCCGTTTTGGCGGCGGCCCGCGTGCCCACGACGCTCGGCTCGTCGCAGCGCAAGGATTACAAGACCCGGCGTCTCAATCGCCAGGTCGCCTGCCATTACACTTTCATGCACGAAAATCTGTTCGACATGAATCACCAATTTATGCATCGCAAGCAGATGGGTTCGATCAAGGCCCGCTGCATCGGACGCGATCACGGCGAGGATTGGGCGCAGGTCGAATACACCTTCAGCCGCACCGAAGGGAAAGCATCTCTGGGCGAGCAGGTGATCGTCGATCTCGTGCGCAAGCGCAACGAGGCGAAAAAAGATTTCTCCGACCGCATGCGCATCCGTACCGATTATCCCAGCCAGAGCCTGAGGGTCTGGGTGGGACGCGACATCAAGGACACGCAGGACCCCGTGCTCGATGTGTGGCTCGGTTATACGCCGCTCGACGCCGCGCAGCGCACCAACCGCACCTTCGGCTATCTCTCGGTCAAGAAGCCGCCGGTGCCCGGCCTCATCCAAGCGGTGTGGCCGTTCGTCGTCTGGTTCACCGAGAGAATTTTCGCCGAAGACAAGGATATCGTGGAATACGAACAGCGGGCCTATGACGCACAAGGCGGCGACTGGAACAACGAAGTGTTCCCGGCGCTGCGCGACCTGCGCACCGTCCTTGCCCGCTGCGGCAAGCCGATGGACAGCTGAACGAGCCCTGTTACGAGCCCCGAGCCGACGCGGCGACTGCGCGGGCACGTATCGCGGTTTTCGCCGGCACCGCTGCCGTCACGGCCCGCGCGATTCCCTGCGCGTCCAAACCGGCTTCGGCATATTGCGCCACCTGGTCGTCGTGATCCTGCAGGCGATCGGGCAGCGTCAGCGCGCGCACGGTCAGCCCGCGATCCAAGAGCCCCGCATTGGCCAGATAGTGCAGCACCTGCGAACCGAATCCGCCGGCCGCACCTTCTTCCACCGTGATCAGCGCCTGGTGATGGCGGACGAGACGGTTCACGAGCTCACGGTCGATCGGCTTGGCGAAGCGGGCATCGGCGACCGTGCAGGAGATTCCCTGTTCGGCCAGCAAATCCGCCGCCATCACCGCCGCGGCAAGACGCGTGCCCAGGCTCAGGATCGCGACGTCGTTGCCTTCGCGCACGATGCGTCCCTTGCCGATGTCCAGTATCCCGGTTTTTTCGGATGAGATCGAACGCACGACTTCGCCGCGCGGATAGCGCAGCGCGATCGGGCCTTCGTCATACGCCGCCGCGGTCGCCACCATGCGGATCAGTTCGGCTTCGTCGGCCGCTGCCATGACGACCATGCCGGGCAGGCACCCAAGATAGGCGAGATCGAAGCTGCCCGCATGCGTGCACCCGTCCGCGCCGACGAGACCGGCGCGGTCCATCGCAAAGCGCACCGGCAGTTTCTGGATCATCACGTCGTGCACGACCTGGTCGTAGGCGCGCTGCAGGAAGGTCGAATAGATCGTGCAGAACGGCTTGAAGCCCTCCGTTGCCAGCCCGGCGGCGAAGGTGACGGCGTGCTGCTCGGCAATGCCCACGTCGAACATGCGCTCGGGAAAGCGCTTCTCGAACAGGTCGAGTCCGGTGCCCGAGGGCATGGCGGCCGTGATCGCCACGATTTTGGGATCGCGTTCCGCCTGGCGGATCAATTCCTGGGCGAAGACGGTCGTATAGCTCGGAAGATTGCTTTTGGACGAAGCCTGTTTGCCGGTCGCCACTTCGAATTTTCCGACGGCATGGCCCCTGTCGGCCGAATTGGCCGCCGGCGCATAGCCATGGCCTTTTTCGGTGACGATGTGGAGCAGGACCGGGCCGCCGTCTTCGTCGTCGCGGATGCTTTCCAGCGCGGAGATCAGGGCGTCGATATCGTGGCCGTCGACGGGGCCCACATGGCGCATGCCGAGCTGTTCGAAAATCGTTCCCGCGTTCGACATCTCCGCCGTCATGCGGTTGAGATGCCTGTTGAGCGCGCCGCAGGCGGGCGCAATGGACATGTTGTTGTCGTTGAGGATCACCAGCAGTCGCGAATTGCGCGCACCCGCATTGTTGATCGCTTCGTAAGCCATGCCCGCGCTCATCGCGCCGTCGCCGATCACGGCGATGACGTGATTTGTATGTCCTGCCAGATCGCGTGCCACCGCCATGCCCAATCCCGAAGAGACGGACGTGGAAGAATGCGCGGCGCCGAACGGGTCGTATTCGCTTTCCGAACGCTTCGTGAATCCGGAAAGACCGCCGCCCTTGCGCACAGTGCGCATGCGATCGCGCCGTCCGGTCAGGATTTTGTGCGGATAGGCCTGGTGGCCGACGTCCCAGATCAACCTGTCGTCGGGCGTGTTGAACACATAATGAAGCGCGACGGTCAATTCGATCACGCCGAGCCCGGCGCCGAAATGGCCGCCGGTGACGGACACCACGTCGATCAGTTCTTTGCGCAATTCTTCCGCGACTGCAGCCATCTGGCTCTTGTCGAGCCGGCGCAGATCGGCCGGCTCGCCGATCGTATCGAGGAGGGGAAACTGGGACTTCGAGGGATATATGTTCATGAAGTCTCCAAAGCGCTGTCGAACTGAAAGAACATCGGACTCAGGATTCGCGGTTCAAAAGGAATATCGGCAATTCTTGAAGCGGCATCGCGGCCTTTCCATACGGGGCCACGGTCAGCGCCGCGCGGCGGGCGAGCGCTTCGGCTTTCGCGCGCGCCGCCTCGACGCCCAGAAGCGACACCAGCGTGGCCTTGCCCTGATGCTTGTCCTTGCCGACGGTCTTGCCGGTTTTTTCCGCCGTACCCAATTCGTCCAGCAGATCGTCGGTGATCTGAAAGAGGAGACCGATATCGCGCGCATAGCTGCGCAGGCGGTCTTCATCCTTCTCTCCGGCGTGGCCCAGGATGGCGCCGGCCACGCAACAGAATTCAAACAACGCGCCCGTTTTCATTTGCTGCAGGAGGATCACCTCGTCGGTGCCGAACGCGCCGGACGGCGCCTGCATGTCGATCATCTGGCCGCCGATCATCCCGTCGCTGCCGGCGGCCTTGGCCAATTCGTAGACAAGCCGACATCGCACCGCAGCCGAATCATGTGTCTCCGGCGCGGCCAGAATTTCAAAAGCCGATGTGAGGAGCGCATCGCCCGCGAGCACCGCCGTCGCTTCGTCGAACGCCTTGTGCGTGGTCGCCCGGCCGCGACGCAGATCGTCGTCGTCCATGCAGGGCAAATCGTCGTGCACCAGCGAATAGGTATGAACGGCTTCGATGGCGGCCGCGGTCCGCGCAGCCCCTGCGGGCTTGGCGTTGAACAATCCTGCGCTCTGCAAAACCAGAAAGGGCCGCAGACGTTTGCCGCCCGCGAAGACGGCGTAGCGGGTCGCTTCGTGAATGCGCCCATGCAGGCCCGCCGGTTGCGGCAATGCGCGTTGCAAGACGGCGTCCACGATTTCGGCGGAACGCGACAGCGATGCCGTAAAATTCTGGTCATCCGCCTCAGCGACAGCAACCGATTGCGCGTGCGTGGTCGAACTCATCGTGTGCGGTTCCGGGCGCGTCAGCATGGCCAGCCGATCGCATCTTGCCAGTGCAAGGGTCGGTTTCGCCAGCCCCCATGATGTGATCCAGGGAGTCGCATAACTTTTATGGGCCGGATATTGATTTTCGGACACGTGCCGCAAAATTGCGCATATCGGCTCCCCTTTTCGCACATATATTCATCCGTGACCGCTTCAACGCGCGAGACGGCATTCGGTTACCGCCGACACCTGAAAAAAAAGCAGTTGCGAGCGCGGGGAAGTTTCTCGAAACTCCAAACATAACGAACGCGGGGGCAGGCCGGCCTCGAATTTTGGACCGGAGCGCAGAACGTATCGAAGGGAGTCGTTTATGCGCGTAGTCCTGGCACAGCCCCGCGGATTTTGCGCCGGGGTCGTCCGAGCCATCGATGTCGTCGAAGGGGCGCTCGAGCAGTTCGGCGCGCCTGTGTATGTGCGCCATGAAATCGTTCACAACCGGCACGTGGTGGAAGCCCTGAGGAACAAGGGCGCGCGCTTCGTGGAAGAGCTGAACGAGGTTCCCGACGGCGCCGTGACGATATTCAGCGCGCATGGCGTTTCGCAGGCTGTGGTCAATGACGCGGCGGCGCGCAAGCTCCCGGTGATCGACGCCACCTGCCCGCTGGTCTCGAAGGTGCACAGCCAGGGCAAGCGTTATGTGGCCAGTGGCCGCACGCTGGTTCTCATCGGCCATGCCGGTCATCCGGAGGTGGAGGGCACGATGGGCCAGGTGGGGGGCCCCACCCATCTCGTGTCGTCCGAAGCCGACGTCCAGGCCCTCGACCTGCCCGAAAACGCCCCAATAGCCTATGTCACCCAGACCACGCTCAGCATCGACGATACCCGCTCGATCATCGGGGCTTTGCACCGGAAGTTTTCCGATGTGGTCGGCCCCGATACGTCCGATATCTGTTATGCTACGCAGAACCGGCAGACCGCCGTGCGCGAGCTTTCCAAGATCGCGGACGTCGTGCTCGTCGTGGGAGCGAAAAACAGCTCGAATTCGAATCGTCTGCGGGAGATCGGTTTTGAGAACGGCGTGCCCAGCTATCTCATCGCGGACGCCAGCGAACTCGACGTCCGGTGGCTTGAGGGCAAGACGACGATCGGGTTGACTGCCGGCGCCTCGGCGCCCGAGAAACTGGTGCAGGAAGTGATCGAAGCCTTGCGCAAACTGGACAGCGGGCTGGAAGTCGCGGAGTTGGACGGCAAGAAGGAACACATCACCTTCCGGTTGCCGGCGGAGTTGAGAGCCTGATTCGGTCTGCGCGGCCGGCGAAACGGAGCTACAACGTGGGAATACCTTTCAAGCAGGCGGCCCGCATCGGCAGCTATGCCGTCAAGCAGCATCTCCTGGGCCGCAGCCGCTATCCGCTGGTCCTCATGCTGGAACCGTTGTTCCGTTGCAATCTCGCCTGCGCCGGTTGCGGCAAGATCGATTATCCCGACGAGATCCTGAACCAGCGCCTGTCCTTCGACGAGTGCATGCAAGCGATCGACGAATGCGGCGCGCCTGCTGTATCCATCGCGGGCGGCGAGCCGTTGCTCCATCGCGACATGCCCCGCATCGTCGAGGGCTTCATCAAGCGCGACAAATTCGTGATCCTGTGCACCAACGCGCTCTTGCTGGCCAAGAAGATCGACGATTACACGCCGCATCCCAATCTCAGCTGGTCGATCCATCTCGACGGCGACAAGGGCATGCATGACAATTCCGTCTGCCAGGAGGGGGTCTACGACAAGGCAGTCGAGGCGATCAGGCTCGCCAAATCCAAAGGCTTCCGCACGCAGATCAACTGCACCCTGTTCGGCGGCGCCGATCCGGAACGCACCGCCAAGTTCTTCGACGACGTGACGGCGATGGGCATCGACGGCATCACGATCTCGCCGGGTTACGCCTATGAGCGCGCGCCCGATCAGGAGCATTTCCTCAGCCGCGAGCGCACCAAGCAGCTGTTCCGGGATATTCTGGGCCGCGGCAATGGCGGCAAGAACTGGGAGTTCACCCAGTCCGACCTGTTCCTCGACTTCCTT
>JBEKLK010000073.1:0-12020 GCA_050010235.1 Rhizomicrobium sp. | reverse complement strand
TGACGCTCAGCCTCGCACCCTCCCGCACGGCAACATTGCCCATCAGGAGACCCGCCGCGACCGTCGCGAGCACGCCGGAACAATGGAAATGCTCTGCGAGCAGGAACGAACCATAAGCCGCCACGGTCGTCAGAGCCGTTTCAACCAGATGATCGGTCGTGCGCCCCGCAAGCGCGATGGCCGTTGCCCCCACCGCCAACCCGATCGCGATGCCGCCGCCCGATGTGAGGCTGAGCGCCGTGGCGACGGAAGCGGCCCCCGGCGACGTGTGGCCGGATAGTTGCGCCCATGTCAGAACGAGCCCGAACAGCACCGCCGCGACGCCGTCATTGAACAGGCTCTCGCTTTCGACCAACAGACGAAGTCGCCCTTTCATGCCGGTGTCCTTGAACATCGCGATAACGGCGACGGGATCCGTCGCCGCGATCAGGACGCCGAATACCAGCGCCGGCGCCAAGGGCCATTTCAGGAAATATGCCATTCCCGCGGCAACGACGACGGCCGAGATCGCCACACCCAGCGTGCTGAGCGTCAGCACAGGCAACATGTCCCGCTTCAATTCGCTCCAGTGAATGCTGAGCGCGGCCTCGAACAGCAACGGCGGGAGAATGATGTCGAAAATGAAATCATGGGTCAGCACCAGGCCGGTCTCGAAATGCGCCAGCGCGAGACCGATCCCCGCAATCACCAGGCCGATGGTGTAAGGCAGCGACAATCGCCGCGCGACGATGGCGACGAGGATTGCAACGACCAGCAGGCTGATCGTCCGGGCAAGTATCAGGTCCATGGGGCGGAACATATATCCGAGTCGGGCCTGTCGTACCGGATTTCATCAAACGGATTGGCTTCCGCCGGGGGCTGACCGTGCTTGCCGGAGCGACAATTTGGTATAGGAACCGGCCCAAGTTGCGGCGCAATTCCCAACCAACGCGCTACCAAACGGTCGCCTGCGAGAGTAAGAGCGGGTTGCCATCGAAATTCTCCCGCGCCGATCCATGCCCGATGCTACTTCGACCCAACGCTCTCTCAATCTGGTCGCATTTTCGCTCGTCGCCGTATGCGTCGGCATTGTCACAGGCATTGGCGCGGTTCTGTTTCGCGACCTCATATCATTCATCCATAATCTGTTTTTCTTCGGGCGACTTTCCTTCCTCTACGACGCCAACTCTTACACACCCACCTCCGCGTGGGGCGCATTTGTCATTCTCGTTCCGGTCATAGGCGGAATGGGCGTTGTCTTCCTCGTGAAGACCTTTGCGCCGGAGGCGCGCGGGCACGGCGTGCCGGAAGTCATGGATGCTATTTTCTACAATGAGGGGCGCATCCGGCCCGTCGTCGCGGCGGTCAAATCGCTGGCTTCCGCATTGGCGATCGGAAGCGGCGCCTCGGTGGGTCGCGAAGGCCCTATCATTCAGATTGGAGCTTCGCTCGGCTCCAGCATAGGACAGTTGATCAGGCTCGAAGCGTGGCAACGGATTACCCTGGTCGCGGCCGGCGCAGGGGCAGGGATCGCGGCGACTTTCAATACGCCGATCGGCGGGGTGATCTTCGCCATCGAACTCATGATGCCGGAAGTGAGCACGCGCACGTTTCTTCCGGTCGCGCTCGCGACGGGAACGGCTACATATATCGGTCGGATATTCTTTGGGTTGCGCCCCGCCTTCGACGTACCTGCCGTCGGCAGCGTGTCCACCGATCCAAGGGCCGTCTCGCTGTTGCTGTTATACGCCGTTCTGGGAGCCCTTATCGGAGCGGCGAGCGCGGCTTTCATTCGAGGACTTCACTTCGCGGAAGGCAGGTTCGATTCGATCGGCAACCCCTATCTGCGCCACGCGGTCGGAATGACTATGCTGGGCGCCTTGATGTATGCGCTTCTGCGCCTGACGGGCCACTATCATGTCGACGGCGTGGGCTACGCGACGATCCAGGATGTTTTGCTGGGCGGGCTCACGACTGCCCCAATTCTGATCCTGCTGTTCGCGTCGAAGCTTGTCGCGACCCCGTTGAGCCTGGGTTCGGGTTCGTCCGGCGGAATATTCTCTCCATCGCTGTTTATGGGCGCCACGCTGGGCGGCGCATTTGGCGCCCTTGCCCATCTCGCCTTTCCCGCGGCTTCGATCAGTGTTCCGGCTTTTGCGATGGTGGGCATGGCGGCCATGGTCGGCGGTACGACAGGTGCGGCGATGACCGCGGTTACGATGATATTCGAAATGACGCTCGACTACGGGATCGTCATGCCGATGATCATCGCCGTCGCGATCAGCATCGGTTGCCGCCGCGTTCTATCGCGCGAAAATATCTATTCCATCAAGCTGGTCGCGCGACGCCACTTCATTCCAAAAGCATTGCACGCCAACATGTTCTTGGTCCGTCGCGCCGGCGACGTGATGGACAAGGATATTGTGATCCTTCCGGATGATACCAAATTCGACGACTTTCTGAGGCTTCCCGAGCACAAGGGGCGGACCCGGCACGTCGTAGTGACGCATGACAACAGCATCGTCGGCGTACTTCGCGTGAATACGGCGCTGCGCGGCGGCCTTGAAGGCACATTCACCGGCATTCAACTCAAAGACGTTGCCAGCCGGAATTTCACGATCTCCAGGAGCCAGGACATCATGTTCAGTGTGATAGGGCGGATGTGGCGCAAGAAGGCGATGATGTCGATTGTCGTGGAAACCGGCGGCCTGCCCCGGCCAAGGGACGTGCGCGGCGTCATCACCAAAGAGCATGTTGCGGATTCAGTGGCAGACAGCATCAAGCCTTATGCCGATGGCGGCGGGATACTTTGAAGGCGCCATCCATTGGATCATCATCGTCAACATTTCGACCGTCTCAAGACGGCTTTCGCGCGAGTTGGAAAAGGCTATAGTCCCCGTGAAACAGCAATCGAACCGGGAGTTTTCCTATGGCTGAAGCACTGATTATCGACGCATGCCGGACGCCGCGCGGCATCGGCAAGGTGGGCAAGGGCGCGCTGGCCGATATCCATCCGCAGCAATTGGCGGCCTCCGTCCTCAAGGCGATGGCAAAGCGCAACGATCTCAACACGGCCGAAGTCGACGACATCATCTGGGGGACGTCGAGCCAGCGCGGCAAGCAAGGCGCGGACCTGGGACGCATGGCCGCGCTCGATGCGGGCTACGACGTCAAAGCCAGCGGCGTCACGCTCGATCGTTTCTGCGGCTCCGGTATCACAACGGTCAATCTTGCGGCCGCCTCGATCATGTCAGGCATGGAAGATCTCGTTATCGCCGGAGGAACGGAGATGATGTCCTATACATCCTCCACCGCCGATCCCAAGTCCGTGCCCATGATGGATGCCGGCAATCTGCGCTTGCGCGCGCGCCATCCCCAATCGCATCAGGGCGTTTGTGCCGACGCGGTCGCGACCCTGGAAGGAATTTCCCGCCGCGCGACGGACGAACTCGCTCTCGTGAGCCAACAGCGCGCCGACGCCGCGATCAAGGGCCGCCATTTCGACAAAAGCCTCGTCGCGGTCCACAGGGAAGATGGAACGCTCGCGCTCGATCGCGAGGAGTTTCCCCGTCCGCAGACGACGCTCGAAGGGTTGTCCGCGCTCAAACCGTCGTTCGAGGTCGTTGCCGAAATTCCCCTCGATGAGAAGGGCACGACCTATGGCGGGTTGATCCGGCAAGTCTACCCCGACCTGAAAATCACCCATATCCACCACGCAGGCAATTCGTCCGGCGTGGTCGATGGCGCCGGCGCGGTGCTGCTCGCTTCGCCGGAATACGCGAGGAAACATGGCCTCAAGCCGCGCGCACGCGTGGTGGCGATGGCCAATATGGGCGACAGCCCGACACTGATGCTGAACGCGCCGGTGCCGGCCGCACGCAAGGTGTTGGAAAAGGCGGGGCTTACGGTCGACGACATCGACCTGTTCGAAATCAACGAGGCGTTCGCCGTGGTGGCCGAGAAATTCATTCGCGATCTCAAGCTCGACCGCGACAAAGTGAATGTGAACGGCGGCGCGATGGCGCTCGGCCATCCGATCGGCGCGACGGGCTCGATCCTGATCGGAACGATCCTCGACGAACTCGAACGTCGCGATCTGAAGCGCGGCCTTGTGACGATGTGCGCCGCGGGCGGCATGGCACCGGCCATCATCATCGAGCGCATCTGACGGGACGGCAGCGGGGAATGGCAAGGCAGCCGAATGTCATTGTCATCCTCGCCGACGATCTCGGCTATGGCGATCTGGGCTGCGACGGCGGGCGCATCATCCGTACTCCCGCGCTCGACCGGATGGCGCACGAAGGTGTGCGCTTCACGGATTTCTATGCGTCCGCGAATGTCTGCACGCCGTCGCGGGCCGGGTTGTTGACGGGCCGCTATGCAATCCGCAGCGGTCTCGCACATGAAGTGATTCAGCCTTCGGACACAATCGGATTGCCGCTGTCCGAAGTGACGATCCCGAAAGCTCTGAAGCCGGATTATGTGTCCGCGTTGATCGGCAAATGGCATCTGGGACATGTGGCGCCCCACTGGCCGCCGACGGCCTACGGCTTCGACCGGTTTCGCGGCCTGCCTTATAGTCACGACATGCGCCCGCTGGCGTTGTATGCGGCCGACGGCGAGCATATTGCGGTCAGCGAATCGCGAGTCGATTTTCCAACCCTGACGCAGCGCTTCTTTTCGGAAACACTTGCGTTCGCCGAGTCCCATCGCGCAGAGCCCTTCTTTATTCTGCTCGCGCTCACGGCACCGCATGTGCCGCTGCGACCCAATCCCGCTTCGCTCTCGAATTCGCCGGCGGGCGACTATGGCGAAGTGGTGGAGGAAATCGACCGCAACGTCGCGTTGCTGCTGGAGCGCTTGCGCCAGTTGCGGCTGGAGCAGGACACGCTCGTGATGTTCACGTCCGATAACGGTCCGTGGTTCGAAGGTTCGAGCGGACCGTTCCGGGACCGCAAAGGTGGGGCCGGCTGGGATGGCGGCTTTCGCGTGCCGTTCATCCTGCGCCAGCCCGGACGCATTCCGGCGGGAGCGGTCACGTCCGCACTGGCAAGCAATCTCGACCTACTTCCAACCCTGGCGGCGATGGCCGGCCTTCCTTTGCCGGATATCGAACTGGACGGCCGCGATCTCAGCGCAGTCATCTTCGGGAACGCGCCTTCGCCGCACGAGGAATTTATCCTGTTCGACAACGCCCATGTCGCTGCCGTCCGCACGGCGCGGTGGAAATATGTCGTGCGCTCCTATTATCGCAAATACGATATCCCGCTCGACTCATTCGGCTATCCTCTGCTGTTCGATCTTGAGCAGGATCCGGGAGAGAACTACAGCGTCGTGCGGCGACATCCCGACATCGCGCGGGAAATGAGTGCGCGCGTTGAGAGCGCGCGAGCGAAATACGAGCCGCTCGCCAAGGCGTTTCCGCCCTATGTGCCGCCGCCCGGCGCGGAGAATCATCCGGACTGAGCCCGAAAATCGTGTCCGGCGGAGTAGCGAAGCTCTACCTATCCGGCTGCCAGGGATGGAATTGTCTGGATGGCACGGCCGGGGCAAGCTAGCTTTCGGCCGAGCCAGCTTTGTGCTTCAGGCATGGATTTGATTGCGCGTCTAGACGAGTCATTCGCGACGGCGCCGCTTCAGGCGAACGGCAACCCTGTTCGCGAGAACGCACCCGGGCTGGCTGGTTCCGTGGCGCTGCACGCGCTGGCTGCGCTTTTGATATTACTTTTCCTGTCGCGCACCGAAACGCCCCAGACGCAAACCGTCACCCGCATTTTTCCCGTGGATGTCGTGCGGTTCGGCGACCAGACCACTTCGCCGCCGCAATTGCAGAAGTCGCTCATTCCCCGCGAGAGATCTGCGCGTATTCCGGTACCGCAATCGGCAAGCCCGAAGCCCCCCGTGGGTGTCGCCCCGCGGAAAACGGCGCCCCCGGTCGATGAGTTGCAAGCCAAGTTGCGATCTCTGGCGCGATTGCGCCAGCCGGATACCGCGCTCGCCCCTCTCGACGATTCGCCCAACAGCGATACCGATTCCACGAGTGATGATGCGGTTTCCGGCGATCAGGCCCTTTATAGCGTGCGCGATTTCATCCGCGCCCAGGTGGTGCGGCGCTGGAGTCTCGATTTTTCCATGATCGGCACGCGCGACTTCAAGGTTCGGGTTCACGTGCAAATGACACGCAAGGGAGTTGTCACTTTGGCGGAAGTCGTCGACCAGCAGAGATTCAAGACCGACGCGGCCTATCGGGAAGTCGCGCTCAGCGCACGCAATGCGGTTCTTCTGTCGTCGCCCTTCGCGCTGCCGCCCGGCGACTATCATGACGGAATGGACATGATCCTGAGTCTCAACCCGAGAGACACGCTGCACTGACCGATCGGCGCTTGCCGCCGTTACGGCAAATCGCGGGCGACGCGAAAGGACGCCAGACTCGAATAGTCATATTCGCCGCCATCGGCCAGCGATCCGCTGCGCGCCGCGGATCGAATGAAGATCGGTACATTGTCCCACGATCCGCCCCTCAACACGTATTTGCTGCAATCTTTCTCCGTCCATGCCGCGCCGTTTGTGGGTGCGCCGACATAACTCTTGTGCCAGCAATCCGCCGTCCACTGCCAGGCGTTGCCCAACATGCCGTAAAGACCGAACGGATTGGGTCTCAGATTATCGACCGTCGAAAGATCGCGATTGTCCCATCTGCTGCCGCAGCCATTGCAGTTCGCGTTGCCGACGCCGATGGCGTTGCCCCACCATCGGGACGTGGTCGTGCCCCCGCGCGCCGCGTATTCCCATTCGGCTTCACTCGGCAATCGATAGGGACCGGCGCGCTTCGCAAGCTGTGGGCGCTGGGCTTTCACTCTGGTATTGAGCCAGGCGATATATGCGTCGGCATCGCGCCAATCCAGACACACCGCCGGCCAACGCAACGGCTCGGCTTCATCCGGTGCTATGGCGCGGCCGTCATCCAGCACCCGCCAGCCCAGATTCAGGATGTGGTTGCATGGCGCGGGCTGATAGCGCGTGGCCTGGAGGAAATTGCGGAACTGCTCGCTCGTCACGTCGAATTTTCCGAGCGCGAAAGCCTTCACCGATACGACATGCTGCGGACCTTCATTGTCGAAGCGTCCCGGCTCGCTCGCAGGGCTTCCCATGACAAATCGCCCGGCGGGAATTCCCACCATGACCGGACAATCGGTACATTCCTGGAACTCTCGCTCGTTGTGTTCCTGGGCGTGCACCGGAACGGCGATCATCGCTCCCAGCGCAGCAAGGAACGCGGCCATAAACGCAATAACGACTGATTTCACCGGGCTTTCTCGCGGGCGGGTCGCAGGCAGTATATTCACAATCGAAGATATATCAGCGGGGTTCGCCCAAATCCCGAAGATCACACTTTCGTGGCCTCGATCGAACAAGCACCATCGTCAGTGACAAAGACCCGGCGTTCCCTGACGCCAGAAGTCGACCAGGAACGCCTCCACATCGCGCGGCTCGGTCAAGCGGCAGGCACGCGACTTGCCGGCGTGACGGACTTCGGCGCCAACCGGCCACGGCGCATTTTCCAGATACCAGCCCAAATGCTTGCGGAATACGCGAACGCCCAACACGTCGCCGTAGAAACTCAAACTGTCGCGAAAATGGTCGAGCACGATACCCAACCGCGCGGTCAGCTCCGGTTCGACGATTTCCTCGTCCCCTGTCAAGGCGCGGTCGATGGCCGCCGCAATCCAGGGACGTCCGTAAGCGCCGCGTCCGATCATGATGGCATCGGCGCCGGACGCTGCCAACGCCGCGCGCGCCGTCGCCGCGTCGGTGATGTCTCCGTTGACGATCACCGGCAGGCCGGTCGCGGCCTTGACCGCTGCCACGGCGCGCCAGTCGGCGGCATCCTTGTAGAATTGCTGCCGCGTGCGGCCATGCACCGTGATGGCATTCACGCCGGCACGTTCCGCCCGCGCCGCAAGCTCCGGCGCGTTTCTATTGGAATCGTCCCAACCGAGCCTCATCTTCAGCGTCACCGGACGGGTGGTGGCCTCGATCGCCGCATCGATCAGCGATTCCGCGAGATCGAGATCGCGCATCAGCGCCGAACCCGACAAGGCGCCCGTCACTTCTTTTGCCGGACAGCCCATGTTGAGATCGATGATGTCGGCGCCTGCCGCTTCGGCCATTGCAGCGCCTTTGGAAATCCAATGCGCCTCGCGGCCGACCAACTGCACGACCATCAGCGGAAGACCCTCGCCCACGGCCGCGCGACGCACGACGTCCGGACGTCCCCGCGCGAACATCTCGCACGCCACCATTTCGGTCGCCACATAGGCCGCGCCAAGCTTCGAAGCCGCACGGCGGAACGGCAGATCGGAGACGCCGGTCATCGGCGCAGTCAGCACGCGGCCGCCGATCCGCACATCTCCGATCATGAACGGCGCAGCGTTCACAGCGTTGCTATTGCGCAGGCGCGACCGAGATCAGCGTCATATCGAACACGAGCGTCTGATTGGCCGGAATGACGTCGCCGGCGCCGCGCGCGCCGTATCCGATTTTGGCCGGGATCACGAGCTCCCACTCGTCGCCTTCCTTCATCAGCGACAGCGCCTCGACCCAGCCGGGAATCAACCGTCCTGCCGGGAATGTCGCCGTCTGCCCCGCTTGCGTCTGGTCGAACACTTTGCCGCTGATGAGCCAGCCACGATAGGTCACCGTGACCATGTCGCCGGCGCTCTTGACGGTTTTGCCGCTCCCCGCGTGGATCACGCGATATTGCAGTCCGCTGGGACGCACGACGACACCGGACTTGGCCGCGTTGTCCGCCAGAAACTTCTTGTTCGAATCTGCGCTGAGATCGTAGGTCGGCGATGCTTTGGCAGTCATGAAGCTAAGGTCCTTGTAGCTTGCCAGTGAAATGGCGCCGAGCGCGACTATCGCCACGGCGATCAGGATTTTTGCACGTGTCATCGGTGAGACTCCGGGGTCATCTGTCGGTGTAATCATTCTCGTGCCGCCGGGGACGGCGGGCAGATATGGTGGCTCGCACGTGCCGCCTCTCGCGTCAATGGATTTGCGCGTTGCGGCCCGCAATTGCCGCCTTCAGGAACCGTCCTCGATTTCCGTGCGGAGGGTTTCGAGCTCGATCCACCGGTCTTCGGAGGCGGCCAGAGACATTTGTGATTCACCCAGCCTGGCCATGATTGCCGCGAAGCGGACGGGATCGCGCGCATAAAGTGCGCTGTCCGTTAACTCTTTTTGCAGCGCAGCGATTTCGGATTCGAGGCCGGCGATCTGCTTCGGCAATTTCTCAAGGGCATGCTTGTCTTTGAAGCTCATGCGGCGCTTCTGCTGAGCCTGTTTGGCGCCGTTTCCCGTGCCGGAAATCCGAGGCTGCGCGGCGGCAACGAGCACCTTGGCCGCCACGCCGCTGCCGCGCTGGGCGACCATGTCGCTGTAGCCTCCCGCATATTCCACAAAGCGTCCATTGCCTTCCGCCATGAGTAGCGACGTGACCGTGCGGTCCAGAAAATCGCGATCGTGGCTGACAAGGAAAACCGTACCAGGATATTCGGCGATCATCTCCTGAAGCAGATCAAGCGTTTCCAGATCGAGGTCATTGGTCGGTTCGTCGAGCACGAGCAGATTTGACGGTATTGCCAGCGCCTTGGCGAGAAGAAGCCGCGCCCGCTCGCCGCCCGACAACACCCGTACCGGGGTCCTCGCCTGTTCGGGCGCAAACAGGAAGTCCTTCATGTAGCTCACGACATGGCGCGATTGGCCCGCCACCACGACATTGCTGCCGCGACCGCCCGTGAGAACGTCCGACAATGTGGATTCGGGATGAAGTTTTGTCCGGTCCTGGTCGAGCGACGCCATGATCACGTTCGAGCCGAGCTTGATTTCGCCGCTGTCCGGCGCGAGGCGACCCGTCAGCAGATTGACAAGCGTCGTCTTGCCGGAGCCGTTGGCGCCTACGACGCCGATCCGGTTGCCGCGCAGAACACGAATGGAAAAATCCTTCACGATCGTATTGGCGCCATAGGATTTCGTAACATGTTTCGCTTCGACGACTCGCGTTCCGGAATTGTCGGCATTGGCGGCGTTCAGATTGACGTCGCCCGCGACGTGGCGTTGTTCGATGCGTTCGCGCCGCAACTGCGCCAGCCTGGCGAGCCGGCCCTGGTTGCGCTTGCGCCGGCCGCTGACGCCATAACGAACCCAATCGAGCTCCATCGCGATCTTGCGGTCGAGCTTGTGGCGTTCAAATTCTTCCTGCTCCAGCAGTCCGTCCCGCCACGCCTCGAACTGCGCGAAACCCTGCTCCAAGCGCCGCGTTTGCCCGCGGTCGAGCCAGATCGTCACTCTTGAGAGATTCGCAAGGAATCGCCGGTCATGGCTGATCAGAACCAGTGCCGAGCGCATCTGGGCCAGTTCGCTTTCGAGCCATTCGATGGCCGGCAGATCGAGGTGGTTGGTCGGTTCGTCGAGCAGAAGAATGTCCGGAGACGGCGCGAGCACGCGCGCCAGCGCCGCGCGACGCGCCTCGCCTCCGGAGATCTCGCCGATCTTCTCGTCGCCGCTCAACCCCAACTGGCTGAGCAAATAGGTGACGCGGTGCGGATCGTCGCTGGGACCCAATCCGGCACGGGCATATTCGGCAACAGTCGCGAAGCCGGAAAAATCCGGTTCCTGCAGCAGATAGCGCAGCGTCGTGCCGGGTTGGAAAAACCTTCTGCCGGCATCGGCTTGAACGAGACCCGCCGCGATCTTCAGAAGCGTGGATTTGCCCGAGCCGTTGCGCCCGACCAGGCACAACCGCTCGCCTTCGCTGACGGAAAGCTCCGCGCCATCGAGGAGCGCGGTCGTGCCGTAGGCGAGGTGGATATCCTGAAGATGAAGAAGCGCTGCCATTCCGATTGCTATACGCGACGCATCCCCCGGAGCAAGCTTTCTCGCGCGTGGCAGGAACCCGGCCGTGTTTCCGGGGTTAGGAGATGATATAGAGTGAATCGTGCGCGGCGCCGGATTCGCGATCGCCGTTGGCGACCCGAAGCTGCTGAGAACCCGGACATTTGGCGCGGAAGCGAAGATTGTGACATGGCCGCACAGGGAATCCTGATATTTGGGGCCACGGGCGATCTCGCCCAGCGAATGCTGTTTCCCTCGCTCTATTTTCTCGATGAAGACGGCTTGCTGCCGGACGGGCTGAGAATCGTCGGCTGTTCCCGGGGAAAGCTGGGCAACGAGAGATTTGCGCAGCAAGTCGAAAAAGCCGTCCGGGGGCGCGCGCCTGCGATATCGGAAGAAGCCTGGTTGCGCTTCCGGAACCGCCTGAGCCATGTCGCGGTCGACGCCACGCAGCCCGAATCGTTCTCCGCCCTGCGCGATCACATGGGCGATGCCAGCG
This sequence comes from Rhizomicrobium sp., assembly GCA_050010235.1. Taxonomy (GTDB): domain Bacteria; phylum Pseudomonadota; class Alphaproteobacteria; order Micropepsales; family Micropepsaceae; genus Rhizomicrobium. Next base: position 646 of record JBEKLK010000073.1, on the reverse strand, counting down.
AACTCATCTTCTATCTGTCGACATCGCCGAGCCATTACGGCGCAATCTGCAGCAATCTGAAAGACATCGGCCTTGCGCACAAGGCGAGCCGCGTCATCGTCGAAAAACCCATCGGGCGCGATCTCGCCAGTTGCCGGGCGATCAACGACGCGCTGGCGGAGACTTTCAGCGAAGACCGCATCTTTCGCATCGACCATTATCTCGGAAAAGAGGCGGTGCAGAACCTGATTGCGCTGCGCTTCGCAAATACCCTGTTCGAACCTCTTTGGAATAAAGTCAGCATCGCGCATATACAGATCACGGTGGCTGAGACTGTCGGCGTGGAGGATCGCTGGTCCTATTACGATGAATACGGCGCAATCCGCGACATGGTCCAGAATCATCTGCTGCAATTGTTGTGTCTTGTCGCGATGGAGCCGCCAGCCAATCTCGATCCCGATTCGGTGCGCAACGAGAAAGTCAAAGTGCTGCGTTCGCTGAAACCCATCGTGGGACCCGACATCGAGCTCAAGACTATGCGTGGGCAGTATCGCGCCGGCGTTTCGGACGGGCGCGCCGTGCCGGGCTACAGCGAAGAGGCAGGCGGACAGACGAGCACGACAGAGACATTCGTCGCGCTTTGCGCGCATGTGGACAATTGGCGTTG
>JBEKLK010000072.1:0-12042 GCA_050010235.1 Rhizomicrobium sp. | reverse complement strand
ATCGTCACGGCCGCGAGCGCACGGGTGGTGATGGAGAGAAACGAATCGCGAAATTCGTACGTCAGATCGCGGCGCAGCAGTGCGCCCGGCGAAATTCCTGTGGCGCGCGCGAATTCCGCATGCCGCGACAGGCCCAGCGCGCGTGCGCGGTCGAAAGCGCGGGCAAAACCGAGAGGAGCTGCCGCGAGTCCGGCCGCAAGCGGCGCCAGCCCGCGATTGGAAAGCCCGATAAAAAGAATGGCGAGTAGAAGTGCCGGCACCGCGCCCAGAATTCCCGCGATCCCGCGCAATAGAAAGCCGGCCCGATAAGGCAGGCGCGCCGCGATGAATCCCGCAAGCCCGCCCGCGACTACCACCACAATCGCGGCGAGGCCCGCATTGGTGACCGTCACCGCGAGCGCGTGCAGCGTTTCGCTCGCCATGTCGCGACCAAGAACATCCGTGCCCAGCGGAAAATGTGCTGCCGGCGCAATCAGGGGAGGTCCGAAATCGACCGCGTCGGCAGGCGCGCGCGCCAGCACGTCGCTCAGCCCGACCGTCACGCCGATCGCGCCCAACCCGATAAAGCCCACGGCGCGGATCACGCCGCCGATGGTGACGGCGGGACGCGGCGCTTCGTGGGTCGAGACGAGGCTCATGGATTGGCCTCGATTCCCGCCAGCGCATGCGCGCCGAGCGAGCCGACAAATTCGGCGATCAATGTGATCGCAGCAAATGAAAACAGCACGAGCGCCACCACGCTCCAATCATGGAGCGCGACGGATCTGAGAAACAGCACAGCGGCTCCCGGCCAGCCGAACACCCACTCCGCGACGGCTGCGGCCGAGAACAGCGACAAGGTGATCTCGCCCAGATTGGCCAGCACGCCGGCAAGAACCTGCGGCGCGAGGTAGAGCCGATCCACTTCGAACGGGCCCAATCCCATCATCTTGAGGCCGCGCCGATAGGGCGCATCCCTCGCGCCATCCACGGCCCGGCGGAGCGCGAGCTGCACGCCTGCGGCGCCGGCCGCGCCGACGGTGAGTGCGGGCAATGCCAGCACGCGAAGCGCTTCGCGGATTGCGGCAGCGTTTCCACCGGAAATGGCAGACCAGAGATTGGGTGCGCCTCCCGAATCCGCACTCCAATGGAGCACCTGCACGGAAAGCCACAGCAGCGCCAATCCTGCGCAAAATACCGGTGCAGCGGCAACGACCTGGATCAAAGGCGCTCCCGCGCGCGAAACCCGGCTGATGCTCAAAATGATCCCGAGAGGGATGCCGATGACCACCGCGATGAGTGCGCCGGCCGCGACCAGCTCAAGAGTGGCCGGCAATCTCTGCGCCAATTCCTGCGCGGCGGGCGCGGCGCTGATGGCGCTGGTCCCGAAATCGAAGCGCGCGAAGTGGGCGAGACGCGACAACAGGGACCCGAGAAAATGCAGCAGGCCGCCTTTCGCGGCAGGCGGGGCCTGCGTCGCGACCATCGCCGCCATCAGAATCGCGCCGAGAAGGCCCAGCGCAAGGCGCCCGGCCCGCCGTAGCCCAAAACTCCACATAAGTTCCCCGGAAATCCGCTCGTTCCGGAACCTACCATAGACAAGACGGGTTTCGAGGCAATTACACCGATGCGCGCGGACGCCCGACTCCGGTCGGACCGACTTTCGTCAGTTCGATGGCGGTGCGGCGCGAATGAATTCCGCGAGCGCATCCACCAGGCCGGGCGCAAGCGGCAGCGCCGGATCGGCATAGGTGGCGATGTTACCGGCGCGGTCGGCGGGCGCAATCTTCAGGACATGATTCATGCCCGGCAGCATCAGCAGTTTCGCATCGGGCCTCGCGGCCGCCAGCAGTTTGGCATCCGCCACGGAAACCTGAATATCGCTGTCGCCCTGCACGATCAGAACCGGCATGTGCGTTTGCGTGAGGATCGCCGCCGGATCGAGAGGCAACCAGGACATCAGATAGGGCTGCACGCTGGGGCGGAACAACGCCATCAATTGGGGAGGAGGTGCGGCGACCGCGCGACCTGCTTCCAATTCGCTCAATGCCGCGAAGGCGGAGGATTTCAACTCGGGCGCCATGCCGGGCATGGCATCCAGCTGTTCGCGGATGACGGCGCCCGCCTTGCGGCCCACGCCGGAAATCAGAATCAAGCCGCAAATATCCGCATTGTTCTGCGCCGCCAATTCCGCAATCAGCGCGCCTTCGCTGTGGCCGAGCAGCCAGACGCAATTTGCGCCGGCTTCAGCCTTCAATGCCCGAGCCCAGGATTTCGCATCGTCGACATAGGTCTGAAAGCGCAAATCGGCCTCGGAACTCATCGCGGGCGCACTTTCGCCGATTCCGCGCTTGTCGATGCGCAGGCTTGTGATGCCCTGCGGCGCCAACCCCTGCGCCAGCAATTTGAGCGTGTCGGGATGGATGCCCATGGCATTGCCGTTGCGGTCGGTGGGTCCCGATCCCGCCAGCATCAGAACGGCCGGAGGCGACGGGGTCGTGGCGGAGGCCAAGGTTCCCCACAGCGTCCCCGTCGGCGTCTTCACGCTGAAGTCCCGTTCGTTCATGGCGGCATCGGCGGCAATTGCGGAAGCCACGAACACGATCGCGGCGATCAAAGCGTTTCTCAGCATCACCAATTGTCTTCGTGGCTCAAAACCCGAGGCCGCCAACGATACCTCAAACGATGGGAGAAATCGCTGACCTCAGATCGCGGGTCCACCCTCGAGTTGCACCCGCACATCCGCGGACAGGCCGGGACGGAGGCGTTCCAGGCCGGGCTGGTTGCGGTCGAGACGAATGCGCACCGGCAGGCGCTGCACGATGCGGGTGAAATTTCCCGTCGCCGGCTCGAAGGGGAGAAGCGAAAACTCCGAGCCGGAACCGGGGGCGAAGCTTTCGACTTCGCCCGTGAAATCGCGGCCGGGCAGCGCATCGAATCGCACGCGCGCCGTCTGACCCACCAGCATGCGCGCAGTCTGCGTTTCCTTGAAATTGGCGGCCACATAAACCGTGTCCATCGGCACCACCGTCATCAGTTGCGTGCCGGGCTGCACATATTCGCCGATCTGCGCCTGGCGGTCTCCCACCACGCCGGCCACGGGCGAACGAATGATCGTGTGCGAAAGATTCTGTTGGGCAAGCACGAGCGCAGCCTTGGCTTTCGAAACCGCGGCCTGCAATTGCGCGCGGTTGCGCACGACGACGGTTTCCTGCTGCTGGCTCGCGAGAAGCGACGCGCGGGATTTTTCCGAATTTGCACTGTCCTCGACGGCCGTTGCGCGAATTTGCTCCGCCTGGCTGCGCGAGACAAAGCCGTCGGCGACAAGCTGGGCGTAGCGGCGGTTGTCGGCCGCGGCGCGCGCATTTTCCGCATCGGAAGAACGGATCGTTGCTTCCGCCGCGCGGACATTGGCCGCGGCAAGGCCTTGCTGCGCATCCTGCTGCGAAAGCGCGGCTTCGGCGGATTCGAGATCGGCTTGCGCGGCCATCACCGCCTGCTCGTAATCTTCGGGATCGATGCGGACGAGCGGCTGTCCTGCGGTCACATGCTGATTGTCGCGAACCAGGATCTGCGAGATCAACCCCTGGATCTTCGGCGCGACAATGGTGGAGTCCGCTTTCACATAAGCGTCGTCGGTCGAGACGGACGACGCCGGCAACGCGATCCACCATCCGCCCAATGCGATCAGTGCAACGGCTGCGCCGGCAATGAGAAGGGCACGTCGTGGAATCGTGGCCACGCGCGATTTTTGCTTTGGAAGAATTTCAATTCCGGCGTCGAATGTCGTGCTCATGGCGTGACCACCAGACAGGTTGTTGTTCCGCTTGCGCAGAGCCGCCCCTGCGCATCGACCAAACGACCTTCCGCAAACGCGGCGCGGCGGCCGACCGAAACGATTTTTCCTTCCGCGCGCACCGGCCCCGATTCAGCGGTCATCGCGCGGTGATAGGCGATCTTGAGTTCGAGCGTGGTGTACGACTGGCCCGGCTTCAGCGTGGAATGCACGGCGCAGGCCATGGCGCTGTCGAGCAGTGTTGCGGCATATCCGCCATGCACGGTGCCGATCGGATTGTAGACGGATTCATCCGGTCGACCTTCGAACACGACGCGACCTTCCTCCAGCGTCACGGCGCGGAAATTGAGCGTCTTGCCGATGCCCTTGAACGCGCCGCCGAATGCCGCGCGCAATTGTTCGAGGCCCGACAGCGTTGCGAGTTCCACAGTTGCGTTCATGTCAGTTCACCGTTTGCGAGAGATCGGCATCGGACACGCCGAGACGCGCCCGAATGCCGGCCCGCGCGGAGGCAAGGAGTTCGTCGGATAAAGCCTTGTCCGGCACGGCACGGGAGAGCGCTACGGCGCCGGCCATGGCGGAAAATGCCGAGCGCGCGAGTGCGTGTGCATCGTCGCGGCCGGTCTCGCCGATCCAGCCCGCCAATGTGCCGATGAGGTGGTCCACGCCGGCTTCGAACGCGGCGCGGAATTTCTTCGACTGGCGCGGCGCGTCCGAATTGAGCGCCACGATGGGACAGCCGCCGGATACGTCGTCGCGATGGGTGGGCGACACATACATATCGATATAGGTCGCGAGCGCGTGCCGAGCGGGCATGCCCTCGGTCACGCGCCGGAATTTTGCGCCGGCGCGCGCAAAGGCCGCGTTCAGCGCCTCGACCAGGAGCGCATCCTTCGATTTGAAATGCGCGTAGAAGCCGCCATGGGTGAGGCCTGCCGCCTGCATCACTTCGGCGACCGAAAGCCGGTCCGGACCCTTTTCCCGCAACGCGGCTCCAGCAGCCTTGAGCAGCTTCTGGTGGGTCTCTGCCTTGTGATTTTCGTCGTACCGCATCCTTGTTCTCCGCGCCCGAGCAGTTATATGATAGACATCATATAATCCGGCAGGGGTCGATTGCAATGGCGGGCACGGCGAAAACGACGATCGCGGAGGCGGCCCCGCTGGACGGCATGTCCCACAACCGCAAATTGCTCATTTTCGGAATCATGGCTTTTGGGCAATTCATGGCGCTGCTCGACGTCCAGATCGTGGCGGCGTCCCTGAATTCGATCCAGGCCGGCCTATCGGCCGGGCCGGACGAAATCGCCTGGGTCCAGACGGCCTATCTGATGGCGGAGATCGTGATGATCCCGCTGGCGGCCTATCTGAGCCAGGCGCTGTCGACGCGCTGGTTGTTCGTGGGTTCGGCCGTGCTGTTCACGCTGTCGAGCCTGATGTGCGGCATGGCGTGGAGTATCCAGTCGATGACCATCTTCCGCGCCATTCAGGGCTTCGTCGGCGGCGCGATGGTGCCGACAGTGTTTGCCACCGGCTTCGCCATGTTCTCCGGCAAGAGCCGCGCGATGATCCCGGCCATTCTGGGCATGGTATCGACGTTGGCCCCCACCCTGGGGCCGACCGTCGGCGGCTGGATCACGGATGTGTCGAGCTGGCATTGGCTGTTTTTCGTCAATGTCATTCCCGGCGCGGCAATCGCCATATCGCTTTCGGTTTTGGGCAAGGTGGACGAGCCGAATTTGAAGATGCTGAAGCGCATCGACTGGCTCCATGTCGCCTCGCTCGCGCTCTTCCTGGGCGCGCTCCAATATGTGCTGGAGGAAGGGCCGCGCAATCAATGGTTCGAGGATCCGACCATCCAGTTCGCGGCGTGGATGTCGTTCGTGGGCGCGCTCGTGTTCTTCGAACGATCCTTCTTCTCGCTGATGCCGGTGTTGAAACTCAGTCCTTTCCGCCACCGCACGTTTACGCTGGCCTGTATCCTCAATCTGGTGATCGGCTTCGGTCTTTACGCCGCGACCTATCTGACGCCGATTTTCCTCGGCCGCGTGCGCGGCTATTCGAGCTTCGACATCGGAACGACCGTGTTCGTGGCCGGCGTGTTCATGGTTTTCGGCGCGCCGCTGGCGGCGAGGCTGACGACATTGGTCGACCAGCGGATCGTGATTACCGTGGGATTCCTTTTGTTCGCCTTCTCATGCTGGCTCTTTTCCGGCGTGACCTCGAATTGGGGGTTCTGGGAGCTGTTTCCGGCGCAGGCGATCCGGGGCTTCGCGATTCTGCTTTGCATCGTGCCGTCCGTCGGCATGGCGCTGAACGGGCGATCACCGGACGAATTGCGCTATGCGTCGGGCCTGTTCAATCTGACGCGCAATCTGGGCGGCGCGATCGGCATCGCAACCGTGACGACCTGGCTGCAGGATTACGGCCGTATCCACGGCGAATTGCTGGGCGAATCTATCCCTCACACCGGCACGGCCGCACTCGCGCACGCCGCGGCGCGGATCGCCGCGTTTACCTCCGACGCGACTCACGCCCAGCAAGTGATCGCGGGCGAGCTGACCCAACTCGTGACCCAACAGGCTCTGACGCTCGCCTTCAGCGATGTGTTCACCCTGATGGCGGGAATGTTCGTGATCGCGCTGGCGATCGTGCCCTTCTGCAAGGTGCCGCCGCTCAGCGATGCCGCGCCTATTGCCGAGGCGCATTGAACTGGCAACCGGCAGCGCGGTGGAGACGTTGGCGCCGCTTTCAGGCAAACCGCGGCGCGCAATGTTCCTTGCCGTTGCAGCGGCATTCGCCGGAGATCAGGTGGTCCGGATTGCCGACCGCCTGACGCAATCGCCGCTGCATGATATCGAGCAGCGTGATGGCGGTCTGGAAGCGCGCCTGGTCGGCCGGATCTTCCGGGGTGGCTTCGAGCAATCCACCCTGATCGATGGCGTCGAAGATTGCCAGCGCGTCGCCGATGGCGCCGAGCGTCGCGCAGCCCTCGCTATCGCGTTCATAGGTTCCGCCATCGGCATGCGATGACGGAACCGCGTGAATTTTTGATGTTTCCATGGCCATGTTGCCCCTTTTGATATCGAGTCGGCGCGGGATATACCGGCCCTCGCTCGATCCCCCACACAAAGCGTCGCTCAGTCCCAGTGCTCGTTCGAGATCATCCGATTTTCCAGAACCGCGTTCGCTGTCTTCAGTGCGGATTCGTGGCCGGACGTACGGCCGATTTCTCGAGGATGCCCGGCTGATCCCATCGGCCTTCCGGACGGATCATCACCATGGGATTGCTATGCATCGTCAGCGGAGTCGGGTGTGGCTCCAGCTTTCTCCATATCTCGACATATTCGTGATCGGAGAAGTGGAACTCGGAATTGCGAGGAAATAACTCGAAGCCGAATTGTTGCCAGAACTCAATGAGTCGCTTTTGAGAATGCCCATAGCACTGGCGGTAACCTTTGCGACGAGCGATCTCGAACGCGTAGTTGACGATCGCGTCCTTGACAGTGGTCGAACGAAATCGATCGAGTACGGCCATACGTTCGAACTTCACCCAGTCCGCAAAATAACGAAGACGCATGGTCGCCACCGGCTCTTCCCCAACGAAACCTAGAAGATGCGTGGCACAAAAATCATTGTCATCGAATTCTTCGGCGTAAGGGCAGTGTTGCTCGCCCATGAACACGGTCGCGCGTATAGCCATCGCCTGTGCGAGTTCGTCCACCTTCGAAACGGCAATCACACGTATGTGCGGAACGGTCGGCTCGGCGGCGGCGGTCTTCGGAAGAAAGCCATCAAAAAGAAACATGCCGCCGAGGCGATCGTCCTCGGTCGTCACGGGTTTGTACCCGGCCTCTCGCGCCCGGCGCAGTCCCGCTTCCGTCACGACGATCGCGTAAACCGGAAGGGCGGAATGAAGATAGGCCATTTGTCGCGCGATCTCGGGTCCGGCGGAGCGCGTCAGTTTTTCCGCAACGACTCCCCAGATATAGATCGCCGCCGGCCGCTCTCCGGCCTCCACGAGGAAAACGGGTTGCGGTCGCTTGGTATCGAGCGCGTGGTCAAGAAGCGCCTTATGACCTGCCGCATTCAGCAACAGAAAGCTGTAATGCCCCGCAAGGCGGTGCTCGCCGCTGTCGTCGCGTGAGAATATCCCCCAGATAGAATCCGGATTATGGCTCTGCACGCGACGGAGAATCTCCTCCGAAGCGGTATCCGACCCAAGCCGGGAAGTCGTCACGGCGACGAACTCGCCAATCCAAGACTCGGGAAGGCGCGAAACGGCCAATGTTGGCGTAACATGGTGAAAACTCGTCCACTCGGTCGCGCTGCCTTTTGAAGGTGCGGTAATTGCGCCAATATTCATTTTAACCCCACAGTATGATTTTTTATTATTCCCCGCCGATTTGGTATGCTCGGCGGATCAAGATGGGCAGCAAAGCTATGGAGCGGAAAGACGCGAAAGCGGTATGGGGCCATACGCCCAACGAGGGGGGCGATGTCTCGACACCGGGCTCCGGTCTGGATTGGGATGAGTTCAGAATATTCCAGGTTGTGGCGCGCGTCGGTAGTTTCACCAAAGCAGCCACAGCGATGGGCGTTCAACAACCCACCGTGAGCCGGCGAATCGAAAGTCTGGAAGCAAAGATCGGGGCAAAGCTTTTTGATCGAGGATCGCGAGGACCGGTGCTCACCTATGAAGGCCAACGGATGTTGAGCGACGTGGATGCGGCCGAGATTTTTTTGAATCGCGCGGCTTCGCGCGCCAGACACGCCGAGCAAATTGTTGAAGGCGAGTGCAAGCTCATGATGAGCGACGGACTCGCATCCGCTTGGTTTGCTCGCTTCTTTCTACCGATATTCGTCGCGCGTCATCCTAACGTCGAAGTGAGGCTATGTGTCACCACGGAGGGCGGCCGGTCGTCCATCCCTCCCTTCGACGTACAGGTGCAGTACGCGCCGGCACTTGATTCCGATCTCGTCACCACGAGGGTCGGAACTTTCCATTTCGCGTTCTTCGCCTCGCAAAGCTATCTCGACAGCTATGGCGAGCCGCGTACTATCGACGATTTGGTCGGCCACCGCCTCGTGGACGTAACCGCGTCTCTTACGTCGAAGGGCAGATGGGCCACCTATTCGGACGCCGCGGCAGTTGGGCGGACATCGATATTCACGAATTCCGGCGCGATCGCGGCCGAAAGTGTGTTGAGCGGCACGGCAATCGGGTTCCTCCCGAGCTATGCTTTTCTGACGGCGCCGGGTTTCGTGCCGATCCTGCGGGAGTTTCATCATCCAACGGGAATCTACGTGACGTTTGCGCGCGATGCGGGCGAACGCTCATCCGTCCGGGCCATGCTCAATTTCCTGCGGACTGTGACATTCGACCGTCGAAGAATGTCGTGGTTCGCCGACGAGTTCGAATGTCCCGGAGAGCAGTGGCGGCCGTTGTTTACAGAGTTGCTCGCAGATGCCCTGACGCCCGAGTCCGAATGACGACCGGAAATTCACAGATTGTTGAGTGAGGCACGTTTATTGTCACGCTGGGCGCGCTTCGACCCTCTAGATTTTTTCTTCGCTGCTCGAAAGACTCTCGACCATGCGCAGAAGGGTGCGCTGGGTTTCCTTCTTCCGGATTTGCGCAAAGGCGCGATAGAGGCGTTCGCCCTCCGCACTTGTGACGAAGGCCAGCAATTGTTGATAAGCCGGATTGTTGGCCGTTCCGGAACCGGCGGAAGTTCCTGTTTCAAGGCCTTCGAAAAACACCGTCACGGCAACGCCCAGGAAACGTGCAATCTGATACAGCTTGCCGGCACTCACGCGATTGCTGCCGTTCTCGTATTTCTGGATTTGCTGGAAGGTGATTCCGATCGCGTTGGCAAGCTCGGTCTGGGTTGCGCTGCGCAGCATCCGCTGAACACGGATGCGATGTCCGATCTCGATGTCGAAATCGATGATGCGCCGCGCCCGGCGGCGATCCAGCGGCTTGCTCTCCGGCATCGGAGTTCCCGTATTCGTTTCCGCGCTCCATGTGGCCGCGTGCAATTGTGCCATGCAACCGCAGTCCACCTCGACTCGAAACGGCAAATCGATACGCCAACCTAGTCTTGTCTCAATTCGACAAACATAATCTATGTTAAGACAAAGGTCTGTAGAGGGCACCCCGGCGATGCCCTCCATCTCTTTCTGCCGCAGTAATTCTTACAGCAGTCCCAATGCCTTGAAGCTCGCGGTGCCACCGCGGCCGACAACGAGATGGTCGTGAACCGCGATTCGCAGCGCTTTGGCGGCCTGCACGATTTCGTTGGTCATTTCGATATCGGCCCGGCTGGGCGTGGGATCGCCGCTCGGGTGGTTGTGCACCAGGATCAGCGCCGATGCCGAAAGCTCAAGCGCGCGCCTGACGATCTCGCGCGGATAGACAGGCGTATGGTCGACCGTTCCGCGGCTTTGCACTTCGTCGGCGATCAGCACGTTCTTTCGGTCGAGGAACAGAACGCGGAACTCTTCCTGCGGCGCGCGGGCCATGGCAGCCGCGCAATAATCGAGCAACGCATTCCAGGAGCTCAGAACCGGGCGATTCAACAACCGTGTTTTCGACAGGCGAAGGGCCGCCGCTTCGATCACCTTGAGCTGGATCGCGGTGGCTTCCTTGATGCCTTCGACGGCGATCAATTGTTCGATGGGCGCGCCGATCGCGTCGGCAAATCCGCCGAACTTCGCCATCAGGGCCTTTGCCAACGGCTTCACATCCCGCCGCGGAAGGATGGTCGTGAGCACCAGTTCCAGAATCTCGTAATCCGGCATGGCGTCCGCGCCCGCCGCGAGAAAACGCGCGCGCAGCCTTTCGCGATGCCCGAAGTAATGGGGGACGCCCGCCTCGTCGTCAGAGGTAAGGGGGCTTGTCCCAGCCTTTGGGCGAGCGTGTGAAGATTTCGACCCCATCCGCGGTGACGCCGACGCTGTGCTCGAATTGCGCGGACAGCGAACGGTCGCGCGTCACCGCCGTCCAGCCGTCATTCAACACCTTCACGCCGTAGCCGCCGAGATTGATCATCGGCTCGACGGTAAAAAACATCCCGGGCTTGAGGCCAAGCCCATAACCGGGCTTGCCGTAATGCACGATATTCGGCAGCGCGTGGAAAACGCGTCCGAGGCCGTGGCCGCAGAAATCGCGCACCACGGCGCAGCGTTCTTCGCCCTCGGCGTAGGATTGAATGGCATGGCCGATGTCGCCCGTGGTGGCGCCCGGTTTCACGACTGCGATACCGCGCATCATGGCATCATAAGTGACCTCGACGAGGCGCATCGCTTTGCGCTTCACGTCGCCCACCGGATACATCCGGCTCGTATCGCCGTGCCAACCGTCCACGATCACCGTCACGTCGATATTGACGATATCGCCGTCGCGAAGCGGCTTGTCGCACGGAATGCCGTGGCAAACGACGTGATTGATCGAGGTGCATAGCGTGTGACGATAGCCGCGATAGCCGAGGCAGGCCGGTGTGGCGCCATGGTCGATCACATAATCGTAGGCGAGTTTGTCGAGTGCAGCCGTCGTCACGCCGGGTTTTACTTCCGGCACGAGCAGATCGAGTACCTCGGCCGCCAGCCGCCCTGCCCGCCGCATGCCGTCGAACGAGGCGGCATCATGCAGGGACACCGCGACATTGGCGCGGCGCGCGGCATCGAAAACATTCTGGTCGGGCATTTCGGAGGCGGACATCTCGTGCCTGATCTAGGTTCTCTCTCGTCCCGTGCAAGTCCAAGCTTGCCGCTGCCTTGCGCGGTATGCTTTTTAGCACAGGAAACTTGCCCAATCTTTACATGGATGGGCGCCCACATGCCAGCCTGAAGGTCATGATGGAAAACGTACAATCCGGTGACGGAGTTTCGGCGGCCGTATTGGTGATTGGCGATGAAATCCTATCGGGCCGTACGCAGGACACGAACCTCGCCTATCTCGCCAAATTTCTTGCCGCGACGGGGATCGATCTGCGCGAAGCGCGCGTGGTTCCGGATGTCGAGGACGAGATCGTAGCCGCGGTGAATGCGCTTCGCGGGCGCTTCAGCTACGTGTTCACCACGGGCGGGATCGGTCCGACGCATGACGACATCACCGCCGATTCGATCGCCAAGGCGTTTGGCGTCAGCATCGATTATCACCCCGAAGCCATGGCCTTGTTGGGAGCTCGCTACAAGCCCGGCGAATTCAACGAGATGCGCAAGCGCATGGCGCGCATCCCCGCCGGCGCGTCCCTGATCCGAAACAG
>JBEKLK010000071.1:0-12045 GCA_050010235.1 Rhizomicrobium sp. | reverse complement strand
CGATCTTCTGAACGCCGACAACACGGAAGACTCCATCGCCGAATGCGTGGCGAAGTGGAATGCGGCAGCGCTGGAAGAATCGCTGGCGTTCATGGGGCTGTGCGGCGCGGTGGTGCGCACGGAAGAGGAATGGCGCAAAAGCCCGCAAGGCGTAGCTCTCGCCGAGACCCCGCCGATCGTGATCCGCAAGATCGCCGACGCGCCCGTGCTGCGTTTGGCGGAAGCCGAACAGGCGCTCGCCGGCGTGCGCGTGCTCGACCTGACGCGTGTGCTGGCCGGTCCGACCGTCGGTCGCACGCTCGCGTCGCAAGGCGCGGATGTGCTGTCGGTGCGCGCGGAGAAATTACCCACCGTCGATCTGTTCGATCTCGATACCGGGCGGGGCAAGCGCTCCACCTTTCTCGATCTGACAAAACCGCGCGAAGCCGAAGCGCTGCGTGCGCTCGCCCGCGATGCGCATGTGTTCGTCGATTCCTACCGACCCGGCGCGTTGGCGGAGCTGGGTGTCACGCCGGCGGCGCTCGCGCATTCCTCGCCCGGAATTATCTATTGCGCCGTTTCCTGTTACGGCCATCGCGGACCCTGGGCGCAGCGGCGCGGCTGGGAGCAGCTTGCCCAAAGCGCCACGGGGATCGCCGTCGAGCAAGGTGCGGTCGCGGCCGAGCGCGCAGGCAGCCGTCGCGAATCCGTGCCGAAACTGATTCCGGCCGCGGCCTGCGATTACATCACGGGCTATCTCGCGGCGGCGGGCGTGGCGGCAGCCCTGCTGCGGCGCTTCCGTGAAGGCGGCAGTTGGGTCGTGGAGGTTTCACTGTCGTCGACGGCCATGTGGCTGCAGTCGCTGGGAAAGGTCCCGGCGGCGTCCGTGCCCGCGAGCTGGGATCCGCGCGCCGGACTCGATTCCTATTTCACCGCATGCGACACCAAGCGCGGCCGGCTCGACTATCTGGGTCCGGTCGTACGTATGTCGAAAACACCGCCGTCCTGGCGATTGCCTCCGCCCGAGCCAGGCGCCGACGAACCGGTCTGGCTCGCCGCCTAAAGGAATCTCGAATGCCTCCGAAACAGAATCCGCTGAACCTCAATCCGCTGCAATTGCGGACCCTGACCGTCCTGCAGGCGCTGGCGCGCGTGCCCGGCGCTGCGGCGCGCGGACCGGGCGCGGGCGAGATCGTCTTGCAGCAATTCCCCCAGCCGCATGGCGATCATTTCCATCTGGGCGACGCGGTCGTCGCCACCAAGGATGCCAGCGGGCTTTACAACGAGAAGGTCTGGCATGCGCTGGAGCGCAAGGGCGTCGCGCGTTCCGATTGGCCGCACCGCATCGTGCTCACGCAGGCAGGCGTCACCTACGACACCGGCCTCGCCGACCAGATCCTCCGCCGCGCCGCGCATTGAAGGTAGAGAGAAAAGTAAGACTTAACGCAGGGGGCGCGGAGGGTTCGCCGAGGACGCAGTTCGGCCGGCGTGGTTGCTGCGCATGGCCGCAGCAGGACTGGTAATAGGCGCGCAGCGCCGACTAGTCTTTTTTGGTATTGCTCCAATCACGACGGCGCACCGATCGTCCTCCGCGAACCCTCCGCGTCCTCCGCGTTGAATTTCTTGCGACCGCGCGAGTCGTTCATTCGTACGGGAGGCTCACTTCACCTTCTTCAACAGGATCAGCGGTTTCACGAACAGCGCGCGGCCCGCAGGCGTTGCCATGAACGCGTCGAGGTCGGCGGGTGTTGCCGTGATCGTCACGTCGGCGAATTGTCCCTGGCCGATGGTGCCGGCGATCGCGCCGGACTTGATCGCCGCCGTCGCCGCCTTCTCGTCGAGCAGATAGATCACCAGCCCGCCGTCGCTGTTGACGCGATAGAGGAGCGGAAACGTCTTGCCGGTCTGCGCCGGGTCGGGGGCTTTGCCGTTGTTGCTCACTTCCTGCGCATTCATGTAGCGATAGGTTCCGACAGCCGCCGTTTGCAGCGAATAGACGCTCCAGTCTCCTTGCGCAGAATCGTCCTTCCGCGCGGCGTCGGGAGGCGAGATCATCACCACCGTGGTCGTGCCGTCGGATTGGGGGAAGAAGGTCATGTAGACCCAACCCTCCGGCTTATGAACCTGTCCGCGCCACAAGCCCGCCAGGGCAGGATCGGCCGCAAAACCCACCGTCGAGCCCACCGGAGTCGTGCTGGTGACGGGCAGGCAGGCAGTGACCAGGAGCGAAACGGCAAGCGCAAACGCAACGCGAAATGCGGTCATGAACGGCATCCTCTCAACGGTTCCGAAACCTTGACTGCCGATTTTGGCGGAACGGGGGCGGATCGGCTGAACCCTTCGTTGGCGGGGTGCCGTCGCACCCCTATAGTCCGCGTCGTTCGAATCTGGGTTGGAATCGCATGACTCCCAAAAAGCGCCGGCGGCTTGCCTTCGCGCTGGCACTGGTCGTTGCCGGCGCCGGCGGAGCCGCCCTCGTGCTGGGAGCGCTGAAGGACAATGTTCTTTATTTCTACAGTCCCAGCGACCTCGCCGCGAAGCACGTCTCGCAAGGCGTGGCATTCCGTATCGGAGGGTTGGTGGCGAAGGGCAGCGTCGTGCGCGGTCCTTCGGCCGATGTGCGATTCGTGGTGACGGACGGACGCGCCAGCGTGCCGGTTCTGTTTCGCGGCGTGCTGCCCGACCTGTTCCGCGAAGGGCAGGGCGTGGTGGCGCTGGGTGCGCTCGATTCCGGCGGCGTCTTCAATGCGAGCGAAGTGCTTGCGAAACACGATGAGCGTTACATGCCCCCGGAAGTCGTCGATGCGTTGAAGCGCTCCGGCCGCTGGAAAGAAGGCGAAGGCACCCCGTGACGGGAGAAATCGGGCAATTTGCGCTGTGCCTCGCACTGGCGCTCGCGCTGGTTCAGGCGGGTGCGGGATTGTGGGGCGCGCGCGCCGACGCGAGCGGATCGCTCGATCTGTCGCGCCAGGTCGCACGAATGTCCGCCTTCGGATTTTTCGCCTTCATCGCGCTGGCTTTCGGTGCGCTCACTTTCGGCTTCGTCACGTCCGATTTCAGCATCCTGACGGTCGCCGAGAACTCGCACACCCTGAAACCGCTGATCTACAAAATCTCGGGCGTGTGGGGAAACCACGAAGGCTCGATGCTGTTGTGGGTGCTCGTGCTTGCGATCTATTCCGCGTTGATGGCGATGGCCGTGCGGGGCGGCGCGCGTCTCACTTCGGCGGCGCTTGGCGTGGAAGGTTTGCTCGCAGCCGCCTTCGTCCTCTTTATTCTCTTCACGTCGGATCCGTTTCGGCGTCTCGATCCCATGCCGTTTCAGGGCCAGGGCCTCAATCCGCTGCTGCAGGATCCCGGCCTCGCGATGCATCCGCCGATGCTCTATCTCGGCTATGTCGGATTGTCGGCGACGTTCGCCTATGCAGCGGCCGGTCTCATCACGCAGGAGAGAGGCGCGGCATGGGCCCGCGCCGCGCGGCCCTTCATGCTGGTGGCGTGGATCGCGCTCACGCTCGGCATCACGCTCGGCAGTTGGTGGGCCTATTACGTGTTGGGTTGGGGCGGATTTTGGTTCTGGGATCCGGTGGAGAATGCAGCCCTGATGCCGTGGCTGATTGCAACTGCGCTGGTGCATTCCACATTGGCGACGGAACGCACCGGCGCATTCCGCAGCTGGACGTTGCTGCTCGCGATCGCGGGTTTTTCCCTGAGCCTGATCGGGACATTCATCGTGCGCTCCGGCGTGCTGGCCTCGGTGCACAGCTTCGCGAACGATCCCGAGCGCGGCGAATTCATTCTGCTGCTGCTCGGTCTGGCAATCGGCGGCGCGCTCGTGCTGTTCGCCTGGCGCGCGCCGGGAATCGAGGAAGGCGCATCGTTCGAACCCGCGAGCCGCGAAACGCTTCTGTTGCTCAACAATGTGTTCCTCACCGCCGCCGCGGCGACGGTGTTCCTGGGCACGCTCTATCCGCTGTTGCTCGACGCCGTGACAGGCACGCGGATTTCCGTGGGCCCGCCTTATTTTGCCGTCACCTTCGCGCCGATCTTCGTGGCGCTCCTGCTGCTCGTTCCGTTCGGACCGCGGCTCGCCTGGCGAAAAGGCGATCTCAAGGCCACGCTCAAATTGCTGGCGCCGGCTGCCGGCGCGGCGCTTGTCGCGGCCGTCGCGATATTCGCGATTCAGGCGCCCCACACGCTCGCGGCGGCAGGTGCGTTCGCGCTCGCCGGTTGGCTGATCGCAGCGAGTGCAGTCGATTTCCGGCAGCGCTGGAAATCGCGTATGTTGGGTGTCCAAAGCTTCGCGTCGGTTCTGGCGCATGCGGGACTGGGCATCTCGCTTCTGGGTATCGCCGGCACCACGTTGTGGCGCAGCGAGGCGCTGGAGGTGCTCGCGCCCGGACAATCGATGCAGGTGGCGGCCTATCGCTTGCGTTTCGACGGTGTCGCGCCGCGCGAGGGTCCCAACTATTTCGCCGATCGCGCCACGCTCGAAGTGATGCGAAACGGAAAAACCATTGCCACAATCTCGCCGGAGAAGCGCTCCTATCCGGCCGAAGGTCAGGCGGTGACCGACACGTCGATCCGCACCAACGGTTTCTCCGATCTCTATGTCGCGCTGGGCGACGACCGCGGCAACGGAAGCTGGACGCTGCGCGCCTATTTCAATCCGCTTGCGCCGTTCATCTGGTTCGGCGGCGCGATCATGGCACTGGGAGGGCTCGCAAGCCTGTGGGGCCGTTTGCGCCCGAATGCCTCACGCACGGCGCCGGCGGAATGATGCGCGCGGTTCTCCTTGCGGCGCTGATGGTTTTGTTTGCGCAAACTGCGCTCGCGCAAAGCCGTCCGGACTCGCTGGCCGATCCCAGGCTCGAAGCGCGGGCGGTGGAACTGCAGAGGGAATTGCGGTGTCTGGTGTGTCAGGGCCAGTCGCTGGACGAATCGACGGCGCCGCTGGCGGCGGATTTGCGCCGGTTCATTCGCATTCGGATCGCGGGTGGCGAAACCGACGAGCGGATCAAACAGGAACTCGTCGCACGTTACGGGGATGTCATCTTGATGGAGCCGCCTTTCGATCCGCAAACATACTTATTGTGGTTTGGCCCCTTTCTGGTCTTGATCCTGTGCGGTAGTGTGGCGGGTGTGGTTGTGGTGCGGGCGCGGAAAAATTCGCGCCAACAAGATTAAGCAAGAAAATACGCCAGCGATCACGTCCGTGCGATGGGCTTCTATTTGGAAGACCTGCCGCACGTTTAATGCTATAGACAGAAACACGTAACCATTGGGGCGTAGGACCCTGGTTCCGGAATTGTGTCGGTCGACGTATCGGGGGAGCGCGGCCATCTCGCTGTTGTCAAGGAGACGTGATGAGCGACGATCAGCAGAATAAGACCCAGAAAATCGTGCGTAACCGCTTGCTGGCAGCGTGTTCCGCCGCGGCGATCCTCGTCGTCGGTCTTGGTGCGGCGACCCAGGCGCAGCAGCACAAGGCGGCGCCGGTACTGGTTCCCGTGTACGACATCGCGGCGCATCAGGCGCAGCCGCAGGCTGCGGCCCGCGCCACGCCCCCGCGCATGCTGGAGAACGGCGCCCCGTTCAGCTTCGCCGACCTTGTCGAACGCGTCAGTCCGGCCGTCGTCACGGTCACCGTCGAAGAGCAGGTCGCAGCCCAGCAGGACATCAACCCCGAAGACCTTCCCGAACCGTTCCGCGACTTCTTCAACCAGTTCGGCGGCGGCCAGGGCCATCAGTTCTCCGCCCCGCGCAAAGCGGTCGCGATGGGCTCCGGATTCATCATCGACAAGTCGGGCCTCATCGTCACCAACAACCACGTCATCGAAGACGGCAAGAAAATCACCGTCAAGCTTCCCGACGGCCGCGAATTCGAAGCCAAGCTGATCGGCGCCGACGCCGCAACGGATGTGGCGCTGCTCAAGGTCAAGAGCGACAAGCCCTTGCCGTCGGTCGAATTCGGCGACGATCATCAGGTTCGCGTCGGCGACTGGGTGATTGCCGTCGGCAATCCGTTCGGCCTCAGCAACACCGTGACGGCCGGCATCATCTCCTCCATCGGCCGCGACGTCGGCAACGGTCCGTATACGGACTTCCTGCAGATCGACGCGCCGATCAACCGCGGCAATTCCGGCGGCCCCACCTTCGATCTCCAGGGCAAGGTCATCGGCATGAACTCGATGATCTTCTCGCCTTCGGGCGGCAGCGTCGGCATCGGCTTCGCGATTCCGTCCTCCACCATCCACGATGTGGTGTCGCAGCTGCAGGCGCACGGGCATGTATTGCGCGGCTGGCTGGGCGTCGACATCCAGAGTCTGACGCCGGAACTCGCCGCGAGCGTCGGCGGAAAAGAAATGAAAGGTGCGCTTGTGGCCAGCATCGTGCCTGGCGGACCGGCGGCCAAGGCCGGGTTCCATCAAGGCGATATCGTTCTCGCCATCAACGGCAAGTCGGTTCAGGACTCGCGCGATCTGAGCCGCCGGGTGGCGGCACTGCCCGCCGGCGCCACGGCCGCCTTCACCGTGGTCCGCGACGGTCAGCAGAAGACGATCTCCGCGGGCATCGGCACGCGCAAGGACGACAAGGTCGCCTCCAACAATCCGGCGCAGCAGCACGGCGCACCGGCCAACACGGGCGAGGCCATGGGTCTCGGTCTCGCGGCGGTCACACCCGAAGTGCGCCGCGCCTACAATCTCGAGGACAACGTGTCCGGCGTTCTGATCACGCGTGTCGATCCCGACAGCGATGCCGCAGACAAGGGCATCCAGCCGGGCGACATCGTGGTCACCGTCGCCAACAAGGCCGTGCGCACCCCGCAGGACATCAAATCCCGGATCGGCGAAGCGGCAGCGCAGGGCCGCAAAAGCGTGCTCGTTCTGGTGACGGGATCGAACGGTCAGCGCTTTGTCGCGTTGAGCATCGCGAAAACCTGAGTTTCACGCGTACCGGACGGCGCGGGCTTTCGAGCCGGCGGCGTCCGGCCCCCGCGTCGGCGGCGGTGGCCCCATCCCCCCCGTTGCCGCTGCCGACGCGGACCCGTTCCAATCGGGCCCAGGCGGGTCGACAAGAAGGAGCCGAGACATGCGAATCCTCGTCGTGGAGGACGATCTCGAAGCTCAGCGTTACTTGGTGAATGGCCTGAAAGAAGCGGGTCATGTGGTCGACGACGCCGGCGACGGCGACATCGGACTCACCTTGGCGCTGTCGCGGCCTTATGACGTGGCGATCATCGACCGCATGCTGCCCAAGGTCGACGGCCTCAGGCTGGTCGAGGAAATCCGCGAGCACGGCAATGTCACCCCGGTGCTGTTCCTCAGCGCGCTATCCGAAGTGGACGATCGTGTGAAAGGCCTCAAGGCCGGCGGCGACGATTATCTCACCAAGCCCTACGCCTTCGTCGAACTCCTGGCGCGCATCGACGCGCTGATGCGCCGTCGCCATCCTTCCGCAGTCAAGACGCGCCTTCAGGTCGGCGATCTCGAACTCGATCTTTTGACTCGCACCGCCAAGCGCGGCACGGCGGCCATCGAACTTCAACCGCGCGAATTTCGCCTGCTGGAATATCTGATGCGGCATGCGGGGCAGGTCGTCACGCGCACGATGCTGCTCGAAAGCGTGTGGGAATATCATTTCGATCCGCAGACCAACGTGATCGACGTGCACATCTCGCGGCTGCGGGCGAAAATCGACAAGGGCTTCGAGGCGCCATTGCTCCATACCGTGCGCGGCGCCGGCTATATGATCCGTGCGCGCGCCTAGACTTTTCCGCACGCTCGCGTTCCGGATCGTTCTTGTCTACATCGTGTTGTTCGCCATTTCGGCGGCGTCGCTGGTCGCTTTCACCTATTGGAACACCAAGCGCGCGCTCGATCTGGAAACCGACCAGACGATCGACGCGGAAGTCACCGGCCTTGCCGAGCAATATCAGCGGCTGGGACTGGCGGGACTGGCCGATGTCATTCTCGGCCGCTCGAACCGCGGCGGGCAGGGCCTTTATCTGCTGACGGATCACCTCGACCGGCCGATCGCGGGCAATCTCGACGGCTGGCCGCAAATCGAGCCCACGCCGGGCGATTTCGTCGAGTTCGACTATCAGCGCCATGTCGGCGGCCAGCTCGTCAGCCATCGCGCACGCGGTCGCGTGTTCCCGCTTGCCGGCGATTTCAACCTGCTCGTCGCGCGCGACGTGGACGAGCGCTACAAGACCGAAAAGCTGTTCACGACGACGTTGCCCTGGAGCCTGCTGCTGATGATGGTGCTGGGGCTCGTCGGCGGCGGTCTCATCAGCCGCAATCTGCTGACGCGGCTGGATTCCATCAATCGCACCAGCCGCGAAATCATGGCGGGCGACCTGTCGCGACGGATTCCCGTGACGCGCACCGGCGACGAGTTCGACGAACTCGCCGGCAATCTCAATCGCATGCTGGACCGCACGGAGCGCCTGATGCGCGGCATGCGCGACGTGACGGACTCGATCGCCCACGATTTGCGCACGCCGCTCAACCGCCTGCGCAACCGGCTCGAAGGCGTGCTGTCGCACGTCGATCTCGAGAGCCGGGAAGGCCGGGAGATCGAAGCGGCGGTCGACGAAACGGACCAGCTGATCGGGACCTTCAACGCGCTTCTGCTGATCGCCGAAGCGGAAGCGGGCGTGGCGCGCGAAGCGATGGCGCCGGTGGACCTTCCCGTCGTGGTGGAAGGTGTTGCGGAACTCTACGGCCCCGTGGCCGAGGAAAAAAACATCGCGCTCGAAATCGCGCCCTGCGGCAGCGTGACGATCGCAGGCAACAAAAGGCTGATCTCGCAGGCGCTGGCAAATCTGCTCGACAACGCCATCAAATACACCCCGTCCGGCGGCACGGTGAAAGTCGCCGTGGAAGATACGCCCTCCGGCGTCGCGCTGTCCGTTGCCGATACCGGTCCCGGCATCCCGGCGGAGGATCGCGCGCATGTCGTGGAGCGCTTCGTGCGGCTGGAAGCGAGCCGCAATTCGCCCGGCACGGGCCTCGGGCTCAGCCTCGTCGCGGCCGTGGGGCGGCTGCACGATGCCCGCCTCGATCTCGAGGACAACAATCCCGGTCTGAAAGCGACATTGGTCTTTCCCGGAGGGTTCAATCGGCTTGCGCCGATGCCCCGAATCCGCGCGCCGGCGCAGGGGTGATTCGCCGGATTTGCGCATTCCGGCGCGGAATCCGTGAGTCGCGCGCGCTCATTGCCGTTCGCGGCGAAAAAACTTTGAAACACAAAACCCAGGAAATATAAGGCTTTTGTGCCCTCGCGCGCGCTAAAGCGCAGTATCCATCAAGGATTCGGTAGGCGCGGACTTCGCACTTGGCTATATCTCCGCGCGTCAACGCCGCATCAAAGGAATCACACATGAGCAAATCGGATTTCATCGAAGCCGTCGCGAAAAAGGGCAATATGAGCAAGGCCGACGCCAAGCGCACGGTCGAGACCGTCTTCGACGCGATCGAAATGGGGCTTAAGACAGTCAAGAACGGCGGCAAGTACCAGATCGGCACCTTCGGCACGTTCACCGTGTCCAAGCGCGCACCCCGCATGGGACGCAATCCGCGCACCGGCGAGCCGATCAAGATCAAGGCGTCGAAGGGTTTGCGTTTCAAGCCGTCGTCGCAGTTAAAGGACGCCGCGGGCTGCTGATCCGCGCGTGTCCGTCGAAAAAGCCCGCCCTCACGGGCGGGCTTTTTTCTTTTCGGACTGCCGCAATGGTTGGGGACAGCTTTTCCGATCATGAAATGATGTCGCTGCCATCGAAATCACCGAAGTCGCAGGTATAAACTGCCGGCCCAAATTGCGCGTCGTTCGCGCGCCAACGGCCGGGAGGGGAGAATGAGCGGGCCCATCAATCTCGAAACCTATTTCGAGCGTATCCGATGGGGCGGCGATACAAGCGCAACTTTCGACACGCTGGCCGGACTACTGTCCGCGCATATGGCGCGCATCCCGTTTGAAAATCTCGACGTACTGCTCGGCCGTCCGGTGCGGCTCGATCTCGCCGGCCTGCAGGACAAGCTGGTCCGCGGGAGCCGCGGCGGTTACTGCTTCGAGCACGCGACGCTCTTTGCCGCCGTGCTCGAACAACTCGGGTTCCGCCCCGTGCGCCACGCGGCCCGCGCTATCCTCCGCAGCCCGCGCAGCGAGTCGCCGCGCGGACATATGTTCCTTACCGTGCCGATCGATGGCGCGACGTTCGTCGTAGATCCCGGCTTTGGTCCTTACGCGCCGCGCGCCCCGGTGCCGCTGGCGGACACAAGCACAGCGCCTGCAAAAGGCGAGACGCACTCCATGCGCCGCGACGGCGATCTCTGGGTGTTGCAGGCCGGGCGAAGCGGCGAGCCCGTCCCGGCCTGGGTCACGACGCTCGAAGCGGAGAACGCGATCGATTTCGAAGTGGCGAACCACTGGACCGCCACGCATCCCGCTTCGCCGTTCGTGCATGTGATGATGCTGAGCGCAATCACGCCCGAGGGGCGGATCAATGTGATGAACCGCGATGTGACGATCGAACGGGGAAACGAACAAAGTTCGTCGCAACTCGTCGACCGTGCCCAATTGCGTGCGCTGTTGGCGGAGAGTTTTGGTTTCGATCTGCCCGAGATCGAGCGCCTGCGTGTGCCCACGATTCCAGACTGGCAGTGACCGCCCGATGAGGCCATCGCAATCCCCCGCGGTCGCATCGATGCAGCGACTCTAAAGCTGTTTTGGAGCACCGGTCGCCATACGCCTGGTCGCAAAAGCCGCCGGCTGGACCAATTCTCTCCCGAGGCACACACTCGGCGATGCCCGAAGCGACCCAAACCGAGAAATTACACGATGTGGGGCGATTGCCTCCGATCATGCGCGAGCTTGGGCTCGGCGTCGTTTACTGGTTCGCGTTTCTGCTGGTGCTGGAGCCGGGCAATCTGCTGCGGGCCATTCGTGCCGGAAGCGAGCTGAACTGGAGCCTCGAAGTTTTCCGAATCATCGGCGCAAGCCTCCTCGGCGCGCTGAGCGCACCGCTGCTTTTCGCGCTGGTGCGCTGCTTTCCCGTCGAAGGCAATGCGCGGTGGCGGAATGCGGCCATTCAGGCTGCAAGCTGCGCGCTGATCTCCGCGTCGCTCATCGCCGTCTCCACGGTGCTGGCCCATTGGTTCCTGGTCAGGGGACACCGCTCGCTTGCGAGCGAGTTCGTCGCGGACTTTGCGTCCAACTGGCTTCTGCTCGCCTTCTGCCTCGCAGGCTTTCTGGCGATCGTCCATGCGCTGGGGTTTTTCGGGCGAATGAGGGCTTACGAACTGGCCGCCGCGGCCATCGCAAACGCGCCGGGCTACGTGACGCAAATCCCCGTGCGCGCGCGAGGCCAAATCACGCTTCTCGAATTTGCCAGCGTCGACTGGATCGAGGCGCAGGGAAATTATCTGGCCCTGCATGTCGGCCCCACGGCCCACCTGATACGAGAAAGCATCGCGCGCCTCGAAGCGCGGCTCGATCCCGCACATTTCACCCGCATCCATCGCAGCACGATCGTCGCCGTGAATCGCATTCGAGACATGGTGCCGCTCGGCGCGGGCGACGCGACCCTTCGCCTGAAGGACGGCACGGAATTGCGCCTCAGCCGAAACTTCCGCGACCGGCTCGTCACGCAAATGCATCCGCAGTGACTTTCGAGACCTGGACCGAAGTGCAATAACATTGCCGACATCGGCAATATTCTTACGGGTGCCGGACGCGCTGACCGCTGTGCGCGGCCTGTTTTTCGAAGCTCCGCGCAATTGTGCGAACAGGCATGCAGTCGCGTCCGGCGCTTATGCCGGTCCGGGGAAAATGCTATTGTCCGCGCCGACCTGGAAACCTCCGGGGAATGCCGATCGAGGAGGTGGCGATGAAATCCAGTCGAAGAGATTTTTTTGCTGTCATTGGTGCCGGCAGCGCACTCGTCATGTCGAACGCCGGCGCGGCGGCGGCACCTGTCGGGGCGGGCAGTGCGCCCATGCCGCGGACGAACAATCCCATGCCCGGAACCGCGACCATTCGTTTGCCTTCGGTGACCGATCT
>JBEKLK010000070.1:0-12053 GCA_050010235.1 Rhizomicrobium sp. | reverse complement strand
ATCAAGATATTCTCGTGGATCGCAACGATGTGGGGCGGTTCCATCGAGTTCAAGACTCCCATGTTGTGGGCCGTGGGCTTCGTCTTCCTGTTCACCGTCGGGGGCGTGACCGGCGTGGTGCTCGCCAATGCGGGCGTCGACGTGGTGCTGCAGGACACCTATTACGTGGTGGCGCATTTTCACTACGTGCTGTCCCTGGGCGCGGTCTTCGCGATCTTCTCGGGCTGGTATTTCTGGTTCCCGAAAATCACCGGCTACACCTACAACGAGACGCTGGGAAAGCTGCATTTCTGGGTCACGTTCGTCGGCGTGAATGTCGCGTTCTTCCCGATGCACTTTCTCGGACTGGCCGGCATGCCGCGTCGTGTCGCCGACTACCCGGACGCTTATGCAGGCTGGAACTATGTCGCCTCGATCGGCGCGTTCGTTGCCGGATTCGGCGTGCTGATCTTCCTGGTCGCGATGGCGGAAGCGTTCCTTGCGAAGCGCCGGGCGGGAGACAATCCGTGGGGCATCGGCGCCACGACGCTGGAATGGACGCTGCCGTCTCCGCCGCCGTTCCATACCTATAACGAACTGCCGCGGATCACCTGAGGCACCATGGCGACGGTCGAGACATTCACCGACGGTTCACGGGTCGCGACGGTCGGCGATTTCTTCGCGCTGTTGAAGCCGCGGGTGATGTCGCTCGTGATCTTCACGGCTCTCGCCGGCATTGTTGTGGCGCCCGGATCGATCGGTCCGGTGGCCGCCTTTACGGCGCTCCTGTGCATCGCGGTGGGCGCGGGCGCGTCCGGCGCTCTCAACATGGCGTATGACTCCGACATCGACGGCCGCATGTCGCGCACGGCCACGCGACCCATTCCCATGGGTCATCTCTCTCGCGGCGACGCGCTCGGTTTCGGCTGGTCGCTGTCGATCGGTTCCGTCGCCCTGATGGGACTGTTCATCAATTTCCTGGCCGCGGGACTGCTTGCGTTCACGATCCTCTTTTATGTTGGCGTCTACACGCTCTGGCTCAAACGGCGCACAGCCCAGAACATCGTGATTGGCGGCTTGGCCGGCGCATTGCCGCCCGCCATCGGTTGGGCGGCCGTGACAGGCAGCCTCTCGGTCGCCCCGCTGGTGCTGGTCCTAATCACCTTTCTGTGGACACCGGCGCATTTCTGGGCGCTGGCGCTCTATCGTTCCGACGATTACGCGCGCGTGAATGTGCCCATGATGCCCGTGGTCAAAGGCAAAGCCTCGACGCGCCGCCAGATATTCGCTTATGCGATTGCAACCTTCTTCGCCGGCCTCGTGCCCGCCTTTGTCGGCCTGGGCGGTCCGCTCTATCTTGCGGCGGCCGTTCTCTTCGGCGGCGGATTCGTGTTCCAGGCCTGGGCGGTGCTGCGCGAACGGGACGAAGTCCAGGAGCCCGCGGCGCGGCGTCTGTTCGTGGTTTCGATCGTCTATCTCTTCGTACTGTTTGCCGCGCTGATCTGCGAGCACCTCGTCGGCATTGCGCCGCTCCGCGTCGCGTCCCTCGGGACGTGGATGTGAGGCGATGGATGAGGACGAAAAGCGCAATGCGCGTGAGCGGCGGAAGCGCAACATCGCGATCGGTCTCGCGCTGGCAGGTTTGGTGGTTTTATTTTTCGTAATGACCATGGTGCGGCTCAAGGGCCACGTGTTCGATTGGACAAGTTGATGAGGCGGAACTGAAATGGCGCACGGCGAAGTCAAGCACGACTACCATCTGGTCGATCCGAGCGGATGGCCCATCATCGGCTCCATCGGCGCGTTCACGATGCTCATCGGCGCGATCTTCTGGATGAACAGCGGTTACACCGCTTTTCACAGTCTGGCCGGGCAACCCTGGATCCTGATCGTGGGTGTCGTCCTCGTGCTCTACACGATGGCCGGGTGGTGGCGCGACGTGATCAAGGAATCGGTCGTGCGCGGCGACCATACGCCGGTCGTCAAGCTGGGCCTGCGCTTCGGGATGGTGCTGTTCATCGCCTCGGAAGTGATGTTTTTCGTCGCGTGGTTCTGGGCTTTTTTCAACAGTGCGCTGTTCCCGCACGACGTCTCGATCGGCACCTGGCCGCCGAACGGGATCGTCACGCTCGACCCGTGGCATTTTCCGCTTCTGAACACTTTGCTGCTTCTCACCTCGGCCACGACGGTGACTTGGGCGCATCACGCCTTGCAACACGGCGATCGCAAGGGCGCCATTCAGGGATTGCTGCTCACGGTGGGTTTGGGCGCGTCGTTTACCTGCGTCCAGGCGTATGAGTATTCGCACGCGCCGTTCAATTTCGGCTTTCATCATCTGCCGCTGATTCCGTTCACCGATCCTGCACACGTATCGCTTTCGGCCGGTGTCGGGAATTTCGATGCGATCTACGGCTCGACCTTCTTCATGGCGACCGGCTTTCACGGCTTCCATGTCATCGTCGGCACGATCTTCCTGATCGTCTGCCTGTTCCGCGCGATTGCCGGCCAGTTCACGGCGGAACGTCACTTCGGGTTCGAAGCGGCCGCGTGGTACTGGCATTTCGTCGACGTGGTGTGGCTGTTCCTCTTCTCGTTCATCTATGTGTGGGGGCAGGGGCCCATCACCGCCGCGTGACCGGGCAAGGCGCAGAGCCGAGCACAATCCGCGCAGCACTTCTGGGCCTGTGTCCGCGTTGCGGCAATGGCAAGCTGTTCGCCGGCTACCTGACGGTGGCGCCGAGTTGCACGTCTTGCGGTCTGGAATATGCGGGCTTCGATGCAGGCGACGGCCCGGCCGTGTTCGTCATTCTGATCGTGGGCGCCATCGTGGCGGGAGGCGCGCTGATCGTGGAAGCCAAATTCAGCCCGCCCTATTGGGTGCACGCCGTCATATGGCTTCCCATGATCGTGATCCTCACCGTTTCACTGTTGCGCTTGATGAAGGCGTTTCTGCTGGTGCAACAATACAAACACCAGGCCCATGAAGGACGCCGCGCGGACTGACGGCGCGTCGCGCAGATCATGAAACTTTTCTTCCACCCCATTCCCGTGTTGACGCTGTGCTTCCTGCCGGCGTTTGCGATGCTTGCGGCATTGGGCGTGTGGCAGCTAGAGCGGCTGCAATGGAAGCTCGGGCTCATCGACGAGATGACGCGCAATCTGAGCGCCGCGCCCATTCCCATCGATCGCGCTCTCGCGATGCAGGCGAAGGACGCGCAATACCGGCATGTGTCGCTCACAGGCCGCTTCGACAACGCCAAAGAGGCCTATGTTTATACGACCGCCAGGGACGGCGCGCCCGTCTACCACGTGGTGACGCCGTTCACGCTCGATGACGGGCGCGTGTTTCTCGTCGATCGCGGGCTCGTGCCGCCGGTGTTGCGCGCGCCCGGGACTCGGAGAGCGGGTGAGTTGGAAGGCGAGCGCCACATCGCCGGCATCTGGCGTACGCCGGACGCACCCGGCGTCTTCACGCCGGCGCCGGATCTCCCGCACCGCATCTGGTACTCACGGGACCTGAAAGGCATCGCGAAAACCGACGGAATCGTTCCGGCAGCGCCCGTCATCATCGAAGCCGATGCCGCGCCCAACCCCGGCGGCTGGCCCCAGGGCGGCCAGACCGTCGTCGACCTGCCCAACGACCACCTGCAATACGCGATCACATGGTTTGCGCTCGCGGCCGGTCTCATCTTCGTTTATCTCGCCTATCATCGGGCCCAGGGACGGCTCGGATTTCGGCCATAGATCGATGCGCTACATCAGCACGCGCGGAAAAACGCCGCCGCAATCGTTCGAAGACATATTGCTGTCCGGCCTTGCGGCCGATGGCGGATTGTTCCTGCCGGAATCATGGCCGCAAATCGGGGCCGACGAGATCGCGAGCTTCGCGCACATCCCCTATGCGGCTGCGGCGTTTCGTATCCTGTCGCGCTTTGCCGGCGAATCCTTCTCGGCCGCCGAATTGAAAGCGGACATCGACGCTGCCTATGCCTCGTTCGATGTGCCTTCCATCGCGCCTTTGGTCGAGATCGGCGACAATCTTTTCCTGCTCGAGCTCTTTCATGGACCGACGCTCGCATTCAAGGACATCGCGATGCAGGTGCTGGGGCGGCTTTTCGCCCGCGCGCTCGGAAGACGCGGCGCCAGGGCGACCGTCGTCGCCGCGACGTCCGGCGATACGGGTTCGGCCGCGATCGCGGCTCTTGGCGGCCTTCCCGGTGTGGAAGTTTTCGTGCTGCATCCCAAAGGGCGCGTGAGTGACGTCCAGCGTCGGCAGATGACGACGGACACCCACACGAATGTCCACAACATCGCATTGGAGGGAAGTTTCGACGACGCGCAAGCGATCGTGAAGGATTTGTTCGCCGATACCGAATTCGCGCGCGCCGTTCATCTCACGGCGGTCAATTCGATCAATTTCGTGCGCATCGCGGCGCAGTGCGTCTATTACTTCACCGCGGCGTCGCAGCTCCGCGCGGCCCCTATTTTTGTCGTACCCACGGGAAATTTCGGCGATGTGTTTGCGGGCGAAGCCGCCATGCGGATGGGCCTCGATATCGAAAAGCTGGTCGTCGCTACCAATGCCAACGACATTCTGGCGCGTGCGCTCCAAACCGGGATTTACGCGGCCGGAACGGCGCAGCCCACGCTGAGTCCGTCCATGGACATCCAGGTCGCGAGCAATTTCGAGCGCGCGCTGTTCGAAGCCTCGGGCCGCGACGGCGCCTGGACGGAGCAGGCCATGGCCGAATTCTCGCGGACGCGCAGTCTCGCGATTCCCGCTCCCTTTCTCCAGGACCTCCGCCGCCGCTATGAGGCCCAACGCGGCAGCGACGACGAGACCCTCGCCATGATTGCCGCGACCCAGGCCCGTACGGGCCGGGTGGTCGACCCTCATACGGCCGTGGGGCTCGTTGCCGCTGCCAAGATTGCACCCCAGGCGAGAGGGCCGGTCGTCGTCATGTCGACCGCGCACCCGGCGAAATTCCCGGAATCCGTGGCTCGGGCGACGGGGGCAACGCCCCCCTTGCCGCCGCGCCTCAAGGGCCTCTATGAGGGGGTGGAGCGCGTGACCGTGCTGCCCCATGACGGGGCCCGGGTCCGCGCCTTTATCGAGGCCGGATTGGCACGTTCATGAATATCGAAATCACCAGACTTTCCAATGGCTTGACTATCGTCACCGACCCGATGCCCCAGCTGGAAAGCGTGGCCATGGGGGTCTGGGTGAATTGTGGCGGGCGGCACGAAACGGCCGGCATCATGGGCATCTCCCATATGCTCGAGCACATGGCCTTCAAAGGCACCAAACGGCGCAGCGCGCGCGACATCGCGGTGGAGATCGAGGCCGTCGGCGGCTTCCTGAACGCCTATACGAGCCGGGAACAAACCGCCTTTCACGCGCGCGTGCTGAAAGCCGATGTGCCGCTCGGCATCGATCTTCTTGCCGACATCCTGACGGCGCCGGCTTTCGAGCAGAGCGAGTTGGAGCGCGAACGCCAGGTGGTGCTCCAGGAAATCGGTCAGGCGCGCGATACGCCGGACGACATCGTGTTCGATCATCTGCAAGCCGCCGCCTATCCCGACCAGCCGATGGGCTGGCCGATCCTCGGCAACGAGCAGACGGTCGCAGGCTTCAGTCAGGACGATCTCAGATCGTATATGGGCGCGAATTACCGGGCCGGCGGCATGACGTTCATCGCGTCGGGGGCGGTCGAACATTCTTCCATCGTTGAACTGGTGGAACGGAACTTCGCGAACCTTGTCGCCGGCCCTGCGCCGCAGGCGCAGCCGGCGCGCTATATCGGGTCAGATATCCGCGTCGGCGAGGATCTCGAGCAGATCCACGTCACCTATGCGTTCCCCAGCGTGGCGAGCGACGATCCCGATATTTACGTGGCGCAGGTCTACGCGACGGCTCTCGGCGGCGGCATGTCTTCGCGGCTGTTTCAGGAAGCGCGCGAACGTCGCGGCCTTTGCTATTCGATCTATGCGTTCGCGCAGGCTTCCACCGACGCGGGCATGATCGGGGTCTATACCGGCACCGGCCAAAGCGAGGCGGCCGAAATCTCCGCCGTCATCGCCGGCGAAATGGCGGCACTCGCCGAAACCGCGACCGAGACGGAAGTCGCGCGCGCCAAGGCGCAGATGAAATCGGGGATGCTGATGGGCCTCGAACGGCCTTCGACCCGCACCGAGCAGATCGCGGCACATCTTCTGGCCCACGGCCGCGTCCTGTCGGTCGAAGAAATGACGGCGAAGCTCGATGCCGTCGATGCCGAAGCGGTCCGCAGGTTCGGCGAGCGCCTGATGTCCTGCGGCAGCCCGTCCATGGCGGCGGTCGGCCCCATTGGCCGGCTCGAGAGCTACGACATCTTTGCGGCGCGCTTTGGAGCGGGACTGTCCCGTCGCGCGGCCGAATGAATTCCGGTCCGATGGCATTCATGCGGGGGCTCACGTTCCCGGGCGGACAGCAGCCGGTGATCCACGGCGAAAATGTCTATCTGCGCTATCCGCGGGTGCCGGATTTCTTTGCCTGGTCGCGGTTGCGCAGCGACAGCCGCCAGTTTCTCGCGCCGTGGGAGCCATCCTGGGCGACGGACGAACTGACCAAAGGCGCGTTCCGCCGCCGCCTGAAGAAATACCAGCGCGAGACCCGTCTCGATTCCGCCTATGCGTTTTTCGTCTTCCGCAGCGAGGACAATGCGCTCCTCGGCGGTTGCACGCTGTCGAACGTCCGCCGCGGCGTCACGCAATGCTGCGCGCTGGGCTATTGGGTGGGAGAGCGGTTCGCGCGCCAGGGCTATATGTTCGATGCCGTGCGCGCGCTCGTGCCGTTCATCTTCAAGACCCTGGGGTTGCATCGCATCGAAGCCGCCTGCCTGCCGTCCAACGATCCGTCCAAGAGCCTTCTCGTCAAGGCCGGGTTCCGGGAGGAGGGTCTGGCGCGACGCTATTTGCAGATCAACGGTGAATGGCAGGATCACGTCCTATTCGCTTTGCTCGCCGATGAGGCGCGGCTAGGTTAGCCGCGCCGCGGTGACGCCGTGTTGCAACTTTTCGGAGCAGTGGTGCCGAGACATCTGACGCTCGCATTTGCGCTTTTGCTGGCGCTCGCTTCGGCCGCGGCCGCGGCCCCCGTCGGCGCGTCGCACGCGACGGGCGGCACCGTCAATTTTGCCGGCGACAACGGCATTCTCGAGCTCAAATACGCACTGACCCGCTCGCGGGGACCTTCCGCGCCGGACTCCGGCGGAGCAGTTTGGTACATGATGACGGCGACGAACGATTCCGTGCGCTCCGTCAGCCGCATCATCCTTGCGGGACAGCCGCCGAACGCGGGTTTGCGAATTTTTCCGCCGCGGGCGCGGCCCGTCGTTCTCAACATCGCGAGCTCCGACGCCGATGTGGTGGTGGAGCACGCGCGTTCCGACGGACGCCACGCCTTTCGCGTCACCATTCCGCCGGCGACGTCCGCAAC
Source organism: Rhizomicrobium sp. (assembly GCA_050010235.1). Classification (GTDB taxonomy): domain Bacteria; phylum Pseudomonadota; class Alphaproteobacteria; order Micropepsales; family Micropepsaceae; genus Rhizomicrobium. Next base: position 4,597 of record JBEKLK010000070.1, on the reverse strand, counting down.
GCTCGCGCTGCAGGTCGCTTACGCCGATCCGCAGCCTTCGGTCGTGGCGTGGGCGGAGCCGGCGCTCGTTTCGCACAATCGGCAGCTGGCCGTCTTCTTCGCCGCCGTCGCCGGCCTGATCGCGGCGGCGACGGCCATCATGATCGGTCTGGCGGTGATGACGGCCCACCCCGCGCCGCGCTGGGCGGCGTTGACCCTGAGCCTCGTGTTCCTGACGCGGCTGGGCGAGACGGGCATGTTCGACGCCGGCTGGGCGACCGTCGTGGGCGGCCCTTACGGATTTTCAGCGATGCTCGCAGGCCTCGCCGTGGCGGCCGGAATTCGTCTCGCCGACACGATCGCACCCATCGAAAATCTGTGGCCGAACCGGAGACGGTGGTTCGACCGGGGCCTGGTCGCGTTCCTGGGAATTTCGGTTCTCGCATTCCTCGGATTTCCCGGAGCCGCGCTGCTGACGGGAATCGCCGTCGTCGTGGGAACCGCGTCTATCGCGGCCTATCTCGTGCATAGCGGCCGGTTGGGACAACAGGCGGCGCGGGTGGCCGCACCGAGTGCTGCGGTCTTCGCGCTGGTCACCGCGGCGGCGGCCATCGCCACGCTGGGAGGATTTCAGGACAATCCCGCGGCGCCCGCCATCATCGGCGGCTTCGCAGCCGCAGGCGCGGTTCTTCTCGCGCTGGCGATCGCGGCGGGTGAAGGAATTGCGATCCTGCCGGCAAGCCGCGCGACATCGTTCCCGGATGTTGCCGCAGCAGTGCGCGCGACGGAGTCCGTTTCGTCGAGCAGTACTGGGCCGAGTGCGGCCGTCCAGGCGATCGGTGCTTCGCATCAGGGTGTGTTCGATCTCGATCTGCGGGGCGATGTGGTCGAGCTCTCGTCCGAGGCCGCCGTGCTCATCGGCTTCAAATCGGCGCAGACCTTGAAGCACGTGGCCTGGATCGAGCGCATCCATCCCGAAGATCGCGCCATCTATCGCGAAGCGCTCGCGGATTATCGCGCGCATCCGGGAATCGCCTTCCGCATCGAATTGCGCGTGCGCAGCGAAAGCGGCCGATATCCATGGTTCGAATTGCGCGCAACGATGATGGGCGAGGGCGAAGAGGCCGATCGCTGCCTCGGCCTGATGGCCGACGTCACGACGCGCAAAGAGGCCGAAGCGGCCGCCATCGACAAGACCACGCGCGATTCCCTCACCGGCCTCGGCAACCGCGTCGCGTTGATGGAAGAGCTGGAGCAATTGGGTGCGCGCCTTTCCGGCGTGACCTTCGCGCTTCTCGATATCGACCGGTTCAAATCCATTCACGCGAGTTTGGGCGACGCAGGCGGCGACGCCGTGCTCGTCTCCATCGCGCAACGGCTGGTCACGCGATTCAAGGACGTGGCCGAAGTGTTCCGCGTTCGCGGCGATGCTTTCGCGCTTGTGTTTCCGATGCCGGGCGCGGGCGCAGCCGCGATCGGCGCCGATCTGGTGGATGTGTGCCGCGCGCCGATCGTGCATGAGGACCGCAACATCTTCGCGCCGGCGAGCGCGGGTGTGGTCGCGGGCCGCGACGCGCGGGATTCGCTCGAACTGTTGAAAAACGCCGAACTCGCGCTCAACCAATCCAAGCGCGCAGGGGGAAGTTGTGCGCGCGTTTACTCCGCCGCGATGGAAGCGCTCGCGCCGGGCGATCCGGTCGTGTTGGAGACTGACCTTCGCAAAGCGCTCGAGCAGGGGCAGCTCGACGTTTACTACCAGCCCATCGTGCGTCTCGCCGACGGCAGCGTGGCGGGCTTCGAGGCTCTTTTGCGCTGGCATCATCCGGCGAAGGGGCTCGTGTCGCCGTCCGATTTCGTGGCGCATTCCGAGGAAACCGGCCTGATCGTCGAGCTTGGCCGTTTCGCGCTGGAGCGCGCAGCCGACGATCTTTCGCATTGGCAGCGCTTCTTCCCGCTCGATCCGCCGCTGTTTGCCAGCGTGAACCTGTCACGCCGACAATTGCAGGACAAGGATTTTGCGCAATTCCTCGGCGGGCTGCTGAGCAAAAACGGCATCGCGCCTTCGACCTTGAAGCTCGAAGTGACCGAAGGGGCCGTGGCCGCGAGCGCGGACGTTCCCGCGGCACTCGCGCTCATCCGTGCGACCGGAGCGGGCCTCGCCATCGACGATTTCGGCACCGGTCTTTCGAGCCTCAGCCAGCTCAAGGACATCCCGTTCGACACAGTGAAGATCGACCGCAGCTTTCTTGCCTTGCACGGCAGTTCGCACGAAGACGGCGACGGCGCGGTCATCCTGGGCTCAATCGTCAATCTCGCCCATGAGCTGGGGCGCGCGGTGGTCGTGGAAGGCGTCGAGAACGAGCACGACGTCGCACGGCTCAGGGATCTGGGCTGCGAATTTGCGCAAGGTTTTTATTACTGTGCGCCGATGCCGCGCGGCGATGCACTGGACTATATCGCGCGGCATGCCCGGATGACCGCGCCTCCCAAGCCGGCGTCAGGCGTGTCCGGCGTGGGCTGAGAGGCTCGACGCGTCGATCCCGATCTTGCGCAACGCAGCCGCCCATTTGCCGTCGAATTCCGGATCGAACAGAAGTCCGGCGTCGGCGTCGCAATGGACCCAGCCATTGCCGCGCATCTCGTTCTCGATCTGCCCGGGGTTCCAGCCGGCATAGCCCAGCGCGAAGATCGCTCGCTGCGGTCCGTTGCCTTCGGCCATCGCCCGCAGGATTTCGACGGTGGTAGTCAGCGACACATCGTCTGCAACCGGCATGGTCGCGTCGTTGCTCTCATAGTCGCCGCTATGCAAAACGAAGCCGCGATCCGTTTCCATGGGACCGCCATAGAGGATGGGCATGTTGGGCGTGCGGGGCGTCCGGCGCAGCTCGAATTTGTTCATCAAATCGGGGAAATTGAGACCTTCCACCGGCTTATTGATGATGATGCCCATGGCGCCTTCACCCGAATGCGCACACATATAGATGACGGTTTTTTCAAAGCGGGGATCGGGCATTCCCGGCAGCGCGATCAAAAGCTTTCCCTCCAGAAAGCTTTCACCCTCGACGGTGTGGGGCTTTTTCGGCGCGCGCGTTACTGCAGAAGGACTTTGGCCTTCCGGGGGGACGCGCGGTTTCGACCCTGCCATGGCGCCACGATAGCACGGCCTCGCGTGTCTGCCAGTCGCATTTCGCGACACGGCGTTGCGCCGGTCGCGCGCCCTGCGCCCTTTTCGCGCCGCCGCGCCTGCGCTACAAGCGCTGCGGCTCAATACTCAGGAGACGCATATGACAATCAAAGTCGGTGAAAAGGTTCCGTCGGCAACATTGATGCAGATGAAAGGCGGCGCGCCGCAGCCTCTCAAGACCGATGATTTGTTCAGCGGCAAGAAGGTCGTGGTGTTCGCGCTTCCCGGCGCGTTCACGCCCACCTGTTCCGCGAAACATCTTCCGGGTTTCGTTCAACATGCCGACGATATCAAGGGCAAGGGCGTGGATGCGATCGCCTGCGTCTCCGTCAACGACGCATTCGTCATGGGCGCGTGGGGCGAGCAGCAGCATACGGGCGACAAGGTCATGATGCTGGCCGACGGCAATGGCGATTTCACGCGCGCGCTGGGTCTGGAGTTCGACGGATCCCGCTTCGGCATGGGAAAGCGCAGCCAGCGCTTTTCGATGGTCGTCGACAACGGCGTGGTGAAGGAATTGAATATCGAAGAACCCGGCGCTTTCGCCGTATCGAGCGCCGAACATGTGATGAAGCAACTTTAAGATATCTCAGGCCGCATGTTTATTTTTCCACCCTCCCTCAAGGGGAGGGTGGAAGAAGATTTATGAATTCCTTTATCCCTCGATCGCAGCCCGCGCCAGTGCGTCGGCGCGTTCGTTTTCGGCGTGGCCGTCATGGCCGCGGACCCAGCGCCAGGTCACCTGATGGCGCGCGCATTCGGCTTCGAGCGCGCGCCACAGATCTTCGTTCTTGACCGGCTTCTTGTCGGAGGTCTTCCAGCCGTTTTTCTTCCAGCGGGGCAGCCATTGCGTGATGCCGTCCATCACGTAGCGCGAATCCGTATGCACGACGACGGTCGAAGTCTTGGTCAGCGCCTCCAGAGCGCGGATGGCGGCCATGAGTTCCATGCGGTTGTTGGTCGTCAGGGGTTCGCCGCCGGAGATTTCCTTTTCGTGCGCGCCCGAACGCAGGATCGCCCCCCAGCCTCCCGGCCCCGGATTGCCGGAACACGCGCCGTCGGTGAACACATCCACGCGGGCAGCACTCATAAACCGTACTCCGCGGCGGTTTTGGCTTGCAGATGAAACCGCAGCCGACGGACGAAATCGCGCGGGTCCTTGGGGCGGACGAGCGCATTGGGGTCGCGGTTCTGCCAGTCGGAAAGTCGCGTGAGAAGGAAGCGCAGCGCCGCACCGCGCGCCAGCAGCGGGAGGCTCGCGCATTCCTCCGCGCTGAGCGCGCGTTTCTGGCGATAGGCCGCGATGAGACTCTTGCTCTTCGTGATGTTGTAGCCGCCGTCCGCCTCGAAGCACCAGGCATTGAGCATCACGGCCAGGTCATAGGCATAGGAATCGTTGCAGGCGAAATAGAAATCGATCAGGCCCGACACCTT
>JBEKLK010000069.1:0-12093 GCA_050010235.1 Rhizomicrobium sp. | reverse complement strand
CGCCTGGCCCCATTCCACGGAATGCGCCCCTTCGGGAGTCATGACCTATAGATGGGCCCAAGCGGGGTGGAGATCAATCGGTCAAGACGCGCGCTCGCCTGCGTTTCCCCTGAGAAAACGGGGAGATGCCGGCGAACCGGTCGATGCGCCAAGGGACGAAGCTCAGCCTACGAAGCCCACCATGCGCTTGACCTCGGAGACGATCGGCGCGGCCAAAGCGCGGGCCTTATCAGCCCCCGCCTTGAGGATGCGGTCGATCTCAGCCGGATCGCCGAGCAGCCGGCGCATCTCGGTCGTGATGGGCTCGATCTTCGTCACCGTCAGTTCGGCGAGCTCGTTCTTGAACGCCGAGAATTGCTGTCCCGCAAAGCGCGCGATCGTGCGTTCGCGCGTCTCGTCGGCCAGCGCGGCATAGATATTGATCAAATTCTCCGCCTCCGGCCGGCCTTCGAATCCCTTTTCGGAATCGGGGAGCGGATTGGGATCGGTGCGGGCTTTTCGAACCTTCTGCACGATCGCGTCGGCATCGTCGGTCAGGTTGATACGCGAATAATCCGACTCGTCGGATTTCGACATCTTCTTCGAACCGTCGCGCAGCGACATCACCCGCGTCGCAGGACCCGTGATCACGGGCTCCGGCAGCGGGAAGTAATCGGGCGCGGCGTAATCGTTGTTGAACTTCTGCGCGATATCGCGCGCAAGCTCGAGATGCTGCTTCTGGTCCTCGCCCACGGGCACATGGGTCGCCTTGTAGGCAAGGATGTCGGCGGCCATCAGGTCCGGATAGACGAAAAGGCCCACGCTTGAAGCCTCGCGGTTCTTGCCGGCTTTCTCCTTGAACTGGGTCATACGATTGAGCCAGCCCATGCGCGCGATGCAATTGAAGATCCACGCCAGCTCGGCGTGCTCATGCACCTGGCTCTGGTTGAACAGGATCGTCTTCACCGGATCCACGCCGGCTGCGATATAGGCGGCCGTCACTTCGCGCGTGTTCTGCGCCAATTCCCTGGGATCGACCCAGGTGGTGATCCCATGCATGTCGACCACGCAATAGATGCAGCTCATCTCGCGCTGCATCTTCACCCAGTTCTTCAGCGCGCCCAGATAATTGCCCAGATGCAGATTCCCATTGGGCTGCATGCCGGAAAAAACCAGGGGCTTGTGTGCGGGGGTCGTCATATGTCGCGGCCGATGTTCGAGCCGGGCCTTATCGCCGACACGCCACGAACGTTCAAGGGGCTTCGCCCTGAATGGCTTTGGCCACCCTCGCCTCGACGCTCGCGAGGCGCTCCGGATGAACGACCTTATGGCCGAATCCGTCGCGCACGTAAAAAACGTCCATCGCGCGCTCGCCATAGGTCGCGACCATGGCCGAGGAGATCGACAGCCCGGATTCGAAGATGGCCTGGGTCACGTCATAGAGGAAGCCGGGCCGGTCGGAACCTTCCACTTCCAGGACGCTCGCGATGGCCGAGGCTTCGTTATCGAAATTGACGCGCGGCCGAACATGGAACGCGCTCGCGCGCTTGCGGGCCGGGCGCTCGGCGATGATCGCGCGCGGTTTGATCTCGCCGGACAACGTCTTCGCGATGGTCTGGCGCAGCCGGGCGACGCGCGCGGGATCGCCGAACGGTCCGCCTTCCGCGTCCTGAACGGAAAAGATGTCGAGCGCGAAGCCGTCGGCCGTGGTGAACGCCTTGGCGTCGACGATCGAGCCGCCCGATACGGCAACAGCGCCGGCAAGCTGCGAAAACAATCCGGGGTGATCGGGCGTATAAACCACGACCTCCGTCACCGCGCGAAATTCGTTGCTGTCGGCGGAAAGCGCGAGCAGCTCGCCCGCCGCATCGGCCCCGCTCATCATCCGCGCATAACGCTCATGGGCTTCGTCGTCGAAGGCGAGCCAATAACCGTCATAGTGGCGGGCGAGCGCACGCTCGCGCGCGGTTGCGGGCAAATCGGCGATACGCTTGCCGAGTGCCGTCTTCGCGTCTTCGATGCGTGCGGCGCGTGCGGGCGCCGCGTCGCCGCCCGACATCACTGCCTCGGCTTCGTAATAAAGCTCGCGCAGCAATTGGCCTTTCCAGCCGTTCCACACGCCTGGCCCCACGGCACGGATATCGGCCACCGTCAGCACCAACAGCAGGCGCAGCATCTCCGGCGACTGCACCGCTTCGACGAAATCGCGCACGGTTTTGGGATCGGCGATATCGCGCTTCTGCGCGGTGTCGCTCATGACGAGATGGTTCCGCACCAGCCACGATACCGAGGCCGCATCGGCAGGCGAGAGTCCGAACCGCGCGCATAGGCTCTCGGCGATCGACGAGCCCACCTTCGAATGATCGCCCGGCATTCCTTTGGCGATGTCGTGGAGAAGGATTGCACAATAGATTGTCTCGCGGGATTTGATGCGCTTGACCACTTCGGTGGCCAATGGATGCTCCGCCTTCAATTCGCCGCGTTCGATGGCCGCGACGTTGCCTACCGCGCGGATCAGATGCTCGTCCACCGTGTAGTGGTGATACATATTGAATTGCATCAATGCGACCGCGTGATCGAAGGCCGGAACGAACTTTCCCAACACGCCCGCTTCGTTGAGTCGGCGCAGCGCACGCTCGGGATCGCGCCGCGAGGTGAGGATATCCAGGAACAACCGGTTGGCCGTCTTGTCGCTGCGCAGCTCTTCGGTGATCAGTTCGAGCGACCGCGTGATGGTGCGCAGCGCGTTCGGGTGCACGTCGACGCCCTTCGCATCCGCCACGTGAAAGATGCGGATGAAATTCACCGGGTCGCGCCGGAACACGTTGGCGCGTGCATTGAGGCGGCCGTTCTCGACGTAGAAATCCTCGGTGCCGGTGCGTGGTTTGAGGAAGCCGGGAAGGAGGCTCGACAACGCCGGCCGTCGCTTCTTGTTTTGCTCTTCCAGCGCCGCACAGAAGATGCGGGTCAGATCGCCAACGTCTTTTGCGACAAGAAAATAGGCGCGCATGAAATGCTCGACCGCGCGGCGCGGATTGTCGTCGGTGAAGCCGAGGCGGCGTGCAAGCTCTGGCTGCACGTCGAAGGAAAGGCGTTCTTCCGCGCGCCCCGCGATATAGTGCAACTGGCAACGCACATTCCACAGAAACGCTTCGGCCTTCTGAAAAATCTTGTATTCGTCGCGCGTGAAGACGTTGTGATCGACCAGATCGGCTGTGTCTTCGACGTGGTAGAGATATTTTCCGATCCAGTAGAGCGTCTGCAGGTCGCGCAGACCTCCCTTGCCTTCCTTGATGTTGGGCTCGACGAGATAGCGGCTTTCGCCTTGCCGGACGTGCCGTTGGTCGCGCTCGGCGAGCTTCGCCTCGACGAAATCCTGACCGCTGCCGGTCGCGATTTCGGACCAGAATTTCTTGCGCAGTTCTTCATAGAGGCCTTTGTCGCCCCAAAGATAGCGCGACTCCAGCAGGGCGGTGCGGATGGTGATGTCCTGCTTGGCGAGACGCACGCATTCGGCCAGCGAGCGCGTCGCATGACCCACTTTGAGGCCCAGATCCCAAAGCATGTGCAGGATGAATTCGATGACGCTCTCGCCCCATGCCGTCTGCTTGAAGGGACGCACGAACAACAGGTCGACGTCGGAACCGGGCGCGAGCTGGCCGCGGCCATAACCGCCCGTTGCCACCACTGCGACGCGTTCGGACTCCGTCGGGTTCTGGGCGTAATAAAAATGCTTCACGGCGAAGTCGTAGAGGACCTGGATCAGCACATCCTGCACATCCGACAGCGCGCGCGCGGCGACGAGGCCCGGAAGCGTGCCCGCCTCGACGCGCGCCTTCACCCGCTCGCGCGCGGTGAGGAATGTGGCCTTGATATGGGCCAGGGCTGCCTGGCGCAGCTTCGGCTGATCGGATTGGGCGTGCGCGAGCGCGGTCAGGTCGCGTCGGAGCGCATCCCCGTCCAGAAGCTCGATCCGATCCGGTCCTTCGTAGCCCAATGCCGATCCTCACCGTCACCGAAAGGCCATAGAACGGCCCGAAGGGGGCAAAGGCAAGGCGGCCAAAGAGCCCGCCGCGGCGCGCGAGCCGCGCGACATGACGGGGTCATCATGGTAAGGTCTGTTGCGGTTGTGCGAAGGGACGAGACTCCGGTTGCAACCTGTTGGGTGTTGTCATGACGGAACAAATGAATCACGACGAACCATTGATGCTGGATGTGGTAGCGTTGTTGGCCGATCTTCCCGTGAAGGGACTTGTTCGCGGCCAGGTCGGCACGGTCATCGAATCGCTGGATGCCGCAACCTCGTTGGTGGAATTCAGCGACGAGCAGGGCCGCGCCTTTGCCGTGGCGCCCTGTCCCCGATCGGAACTTCTGGTCCTTCACTACGCCACCGACGCAGCGGCGTAGTGGCGCTGGAAGAGCACGCCTAAGCGAATCGTCTCGGCGAAGAGGCCGATCGGCAGAACGCTACAGCCGTTCCTCCCACTGCCGAGGATCACGGCGGCTGTGGAAGCCTCTGGATTGCGCTTTACATCTTCGACGCAACCGGCGCGACTTCTTCCGTTCCGAGCCAGCGTTGGAGGAAGCCTGCCAGCGCTGCCCCGGCCAAGGGCGCGACCCAGAACGCCCAGAGTTGGCCTATGGCCCAACCGCCCTGGAAAATCGCGACACCGGTCGAGCGCGCCGGATTCACCGACGTGTTCGTCACCGGAATTGAAATCAGGTGAATCAAAGTGAGAGCAAGGCCGATGGCGAGCGGCGCAAAGCCGGCCGGCGCTCGCACGGACGTCGCACCCAGGATCACCAACAGGAACATCCCCGTCATCACAACTTCGCAGATGAGGCAGGCGAGCAGGCTATAGCCCTGCGGCGAGTGTTCGGCGTAGCCGTTGGACGCGAAACCGGCCGCGACGTCGAAGCCCGCTGCTCCGCTGGCGATCGCATCGAGCACCGCGGCAGCGGCAATGGCGCCCAGCACTTGCGCAATCCAGTAGGGAATCACATCGCGGGCGGGAAAGCGGCCCGCCGTCCACAGGCCCAACGTCACCGCCGGATTGAAATGCGCACCGGAGATATGTCCGAATGCATAAGCGCCCGTGACCACCGTAAGGCCGAATGCCAGCGCCACGCCTGCATAGCCGATACCGACATTGGCGATGCCGGCGGCGAGCACGGCGCTGCCGCAGCCGCCTAGCACGAGCCAAAACGTTCCGATGAATTCGGCGCCAAGCTTTCTTGAAATGTCCATGGTCGAATGCCCCCGTCAGCGAATCATATGCCGGCGTCATTTTACATGGTCCCGCGATGGACTCGCGGCCGCCGGCACCAAGATCGACCCGTGGGAGCCCAAACGCTGAATTCGGAATCCGAGTCGAATCTCGCGCGGCTTGCTATTATATCCTCGCCATGGACGACGCAGCCGAAAACACGTCGCTGACGCCGGAGCCCGCGCTGCGGGGGCCCGCGCGCATCCAGGCCTATCTGAAGACACTTCCCGATGCGCCGGGTGTCTATCGCATGCTCGATGCCAAGGGCGACGTACTCTATGTGGGCAAGGCGAAAAGCCTCAAGAAGCGCGTTGCGTCCTATACGAAGACGGGCGGTCTCAACGAGCGCATCGCGCGCATGGTAGCCGACACGGCCGAGATGCTGTTCGTCACCACGGCGTCCGAGACCGAAGCGTTACTGCTCGAATCCAATCTGATCAAACGGCTGAAGCCGCGCTACAATGTTTCGTTCCGCGACGACAAATCCTTCCCGAACATTTTGCTGCGTGAAGACCATCGCTTTGCGCAAATTCTCAAACATCGCGGCGCGAAGTCGGTCAAAGGCGTCTATTTCGGACCTTTTGCCTCGGCGGGCGCGGTCAATCGCACGCTTAATGCTCTGCAACGCGCGTTCTTGCTGCGTTCATGCTCGGACTCCGTGTTCGAATCGCGCACACGGCCCTGCCTTCTTTTCCAGATCAAACGCTGCAGCGCACCCTGCACCGGCCGGATCGACGAAGCGGGTTACAAGAAGCTCGTCGACGAAGCCGAAGCGTTTCTCACCGGCAAGAGCCGCGCGGCGCAGGCCGAACTTGTGGCCGACATGAATGCGGCGTCGGAATCACTTGATTTCGAGCGCGCCGCGCGTGTACGAGACCGCATTCGCGCGATGAGCCATGTGCAGGCGCATCAAGGGGTGAACCCTTCGACCTTTTCCGATGCCGACATCTTCGCCGCGCATACGCAAGGCGGAGAGACCTGCGTGCAGGTGTTCTTTTTCCGAGGCGGCCAGAACTGGGGCAACCGTCCCTATTTCCCGCGACACGATCGCGACCTTCCGACGGCGGAGGTGCTGGAGGCGTTCATCGGCCAGTTCTACGACGAGCGCCCGGCGCCGACTCTCGTGGTCGTCTCCGAGAATCTTCCCAATCAGACGCTGCTGGCCGAGGCGCTGTCGCTGCGCTCGGAGCGCAAGGTGGAAGTGCTGATGCCCCAGCGCGGCGAGAAGCGGCAAATTCTCGACATGGCGCTGCAGAATGCGCGCGAGCAGTTGGGCCGCAGGCAGGCCGAAAACGGCGCTCAACGCGAATTGCTCGAAGCGACGGCGGAGACCTTCGGCCTCGAAACCCCACCGCGCCGGATCGAGGTCTACGACAACTCGCACATCCAGGGGACGAATGCGCTGGGCGGCATGATCGTGGCGGGCGCCGACGGATTTGAGAAAGGCGAGTATCGCAAGTTCAACATCAAATCGACGGAGCTCACCCCCGGCGACGATTACGGCATGATGCGTGAAGTGCTGACACGCCGGTTTTCAAGGCTCGTTAAGGAAAGCGAGGCCGACGAGGCGAAAGCCAAATGGCCCGACCTGGTGCTGATCGATGGCGGCCCGGGCCAGCTCGCGGTCGCCGTCAGCGTGCTCGAGGATTTGGGGGTGGAGGATGTGACCCTGGTCGGCATCTCCAAAGGGCCCGACCGCGACGCCGGGCGCGAGCATTTCTACATGAAGGACCGCGAGCCCTTCCGCCTCGATACCAAGAGCCCCGTTCTCTACTTTCTGCAACGCCTGCGGGACGAGGCCCACCGCTTCGCGATTGGCAGCCACCGGAAAAAGCGGTCCAAGGCCATCGGAGCCAACCCGCTCGACGAGATCGCCGGGGTCGGGGCATCGCGCAAGCGCGCGTTGCTGCAGCATTTCGGCTCGGCCCGGGCCGTCGCCGGCGCCAGCCTGGCCGACCTCGAAGCCGTAGGCGGCGTGAGCCACGCGCTGGCCAAGAAAATATATGATTTCTTCCACGTCAGCAGCTGAATTCGGGTGCTAAACTGACTCGGATGCGCCACATGAGGCGCGCCACGCTTGCCTACACGAAAGATTTCCCAGCGTAATGTTCCGCCTGCCCAACATCCTGACCGTCCTGCGTATCCTGCTGGTGCCGGTCTTTGCCTTCGCCTTCGCGCTTCACGGGGAGACTGCGCGGCTGTTCGCATTCGCCGTATTCTGCATCGCGGGCGTGAGCGACGCGCTGGACGGATTTGCTGCGCGCAAGCTGCAGGCGAGTTCCGATTTCGGCCGCATGCTCGATCCCATCGCCGACAAGATCCTCGTGGCGGTGGCACTGATGATGCTGGTGGCGGAAGGCAGCGTGCCGCAATTCAACCTGACACCGGGTTTATTGAGCGCGCTCAAGCTGGTGCCGGCCCTCGTCATCCTGGCCCGCGAGATTTTGGTGTCGGGATTGCGGGAGTTTCTGGCGTCCGTGCGCGTGAGCGTGCCGGTGTCGCGTATCGCCAAGATGAAGACAGCCATCCAGATGGTCGCGATCGGCGCGATGATCCTGGGGCCGATCGCGAATGAGGTCATCCCAGGCGCCATTCTGGGCGCGTATGTGGCGATGTGGATTGCGGCGGCGCTCACCGTCTATACCGGCATCAGCTATTTCCGCGCGGGCCTACGACATCTGCACCCCACCAGTGGCGCGGCGCCAAGCGCCGGGGGCGGAGCGTGACGCTCCTCTACTTCGCCTGGGTGAGGCAGAAGGTCGGTACGGGCGAAGAGCAGATCGATCTGCCGACAGGCGTCGTGACCGTCGGCGATCTCGTCGGGTATCTGAAATCGCGCGGCGGAGGCTATGCCGATGCGTTCGCCGATCCGGGCCGGTTGCGGGTGGCTGTCGACCAGGAACATGTGAGCTTCGAGGCGTCGGTCGATTCCGCGGACGAGGTCGCATTCTTTCCGCCGGTGACGGGCGGATGAGCACGATCCGCATCCAGCGCGAAGACTTCGACATGGGGGCGGAGGCCGACGCGCTTGCAGCCGCCAGCAACGACGTCGGCGCTGTGGTGACGTTCACTGGCCACGTGCGCGGCGACGCTGGCCTGACCGCACTCACCCTCGAGCACTATCCCGGCATGACCGAACGCGAAATCGCAAGCCATGTGCGCGAGGCGGAACAGCGTTGGCCGCTTTCGGGCGTGACGATCGTCCATCGCATCGGTCGGCTCGAACCCGGGGCGCGCATCGTGTTGGTCGCGACATCCTCCGGCCATCGCCAGGCGGCGTTCGCCGCGGCCGAATTCCTGATGGACTATCTCAAAACCCGCGCGCCGTTCTGGAAAGAGGAAGAACGGGGCGAGACCAAAACTTGGGTCGCCGCGAAAGACACGGACGAAGACGCCGTGCGGCGCTGGCGTTAGAGCTGCACCGCCGACACCGGCCGGTGCACGTCCTGCTCGTAGTCGTTCATCAGCGTTTCCGTGATCTGTGCCGGCTTGAATCTGTAAGGCCCGATCTCGGCCACGGGCGTCACTTCGGCAGCCGAGCCGGTCAGGAAGCATTCGGTAAACCCTTCAAGCTCCCTAGGCTCGATGTGCCGCTCGACGACGGGAATCTGCCGCGCGCGCGCGAGCGCCATCACCGATCGGCGCGTGATGCCGTCGAGAAAACAATCCGGCGTCGGCGTATGAAGTTTGCCGTCCTGCACGAAGAACACGTTCGCGCCCGTCGCCTCGGCGACATAACCCCGATAGTCGTACATCAGCGCATCGGCATAGCCCTTCGCCTCGGCGTCGTGTTTCGACATCGTGCAGATCATGTAGAGCCCGGCTGCTTTCGCCTTTGTGGGCGCCGTGTCCGGCGCGGGGCGCTTCCAGTTGGAGACCGTCAGACGGATGCCCTTGAGCTTTTCCTTGGGGTCGAAATAGGACGGCCATTGCCACACTGCGATCGCCACATGCGTTTTCGTGTTCTGCCCGGCCACCGACATCATCTCGCTGCCGCGGAACGCTACGGGGCGCACATACCCGTTCTCGATGCCCTGCGCACGCGCGGCCTCGTAGCACGCGTCGGAGATTTCCTTTTCCGAAAAGGGAATTTCCATGTCGAGGATGCGGGCGGATTCGAACAGCCGCTTCGTATGCTCCACAAGCTTGTAGATGCGCCCGGAATAGACCCGCTCGCCTTCGAACACCGATGACGCATAATGGAGGCCGTGGGTCAGGACGTGGGTCTTCGCCTCGCGCCAGGGCACCAGCTTGCCGTCATACCAGATGGAACCGTCGCGATCGTCGAAGGGGATGATGGTCATGCGAAAGTTCCTTGGTCTCTTGAGAAAGCGGCTCTTGCGTTAACGCGGGAAGGCGGACTAGTAAGTCAGCATGTCTGACGTAAAACACCCCGAAACCCGCCCGGTTGCCTCACCCTTATACCTCCGGGACGAGGAGTTGAAGCAGGGAGTCGACCTGCTCTTCCATGCGTTTTCGGAAGTGTTCGCGACGGGCGACGGCGCCCTGCGCGCCGCGGGCCTCGGTCGCGCCCATCGTCGTGCGCTCTATTTCATTGCGCGGAACCCCGCGCTTTCGGTAGCTGCCCTTCTTACGATTCTCAAAATCACCAAGCAAAGCCTCAACCGCGTGCTCAACGATTTGCTCGCGGGCGACTATGTCGAGCGCCGGCCCGCCCCCAACGATCGGCGCATGCGGCTACTGCGCTTGACGCCGAAGGGGCTCGAGCTCGAGGAAAAATTGTGGGAGGCACAACGGCCGCGGCTCGCGCGCGCGTTCCGCGATGCAGGCCCGGACGCGGTGGCCGGATTCCGCCGGGTGCTGACGGGACTGTCCGTCTCCGATCGCCGGGCACGCAACGGCGGAGACATCAAATGAACGCCGCCCCCGGCATGGACGATCCGCATTTGCTCGTCGTGGACGACGACGCCAAATTGCGCGCGCTGTTGCAGCGCTATCTGAGTTCGAATGGTTTTCGCGTCAGCGCCGCCGCCGACGCGGAGGAAGCGCGTGCACTGATGAAGAGCATGGCGTTCGATCTTCTGATCCTGGACGTGATGATGCCGGGTGAAAGCGGGCTCGACCTCACGCGCGCTATTCGCGCGAATTCGCAGACACCCATCCTGATCCTCACTGCGCGCGGCGGCTCCGAAGACCGCATCGCCGGGCTCGAAAACGGTGCGGACGATTATCTGCCCAAGCCGTTCGAGCCGCGCGAATTGCTGCTGCGTTGCGGGGCGCTGCTGCGCCGCGCTACGCCGACCGCCCGCTCGCCCCATCGCGAAGTGAAGATGGGCGAGGCGGTGTTCGATCCGGAACGGGGCGAGCTGCGCCGCAAGGGTAAGCCCGTGCGGTTGACCAGTTCCGAAGCGGCGCTGTTGCGATTGTTCACCGCGAATGCCGGCCGGCCGTTCTCGCGCACCGATTTGTGTGTGCGCCTGGGCGTCACACTGGAGCGTTCCATCGACGTGCAGGTCACGCGCCTGCGCCGCAAGATCGAGGAAGATCCCAAATTGCCGCTTTACATCCAGACCGTGCGTGGCGTGGGCTACGTGCTCGTGCCCGATCGCGTGGTGTAGCACATGCCCGCGCTTCACCCCTTTCGTGTACTCAAAAGGGCTCTCCCCCGTGGATTGTTCGGCCGTTCGCTGATCATCATCGTGGCGCCCATGGTGATCCTGCAGGGCGTCGTCACCTACGCGTTTTTCGTGCGCCACTACGACATCATGACGGCGCGCATGGCGCATGGCGTGGCGGCGGATCTGGCGCTCCTCGTCAGCATCGAAGAGGGCTATCCACCCGGAAAAGCGCGCACCGCACTTCTCGACATGGCCGCGCGGAATCTCGGCTATCAGATCACCGTCCTGCCGGGACAGCATCTCGCCACGCCGCAACACCACAACAATCCGTTTCTCAAGAACGCGCTGGAGACGGTGTTCGCGAACCAGTTGGGCGAGGCCTACAAATTCTCCTCGCACGAGATCATCGACTATGTCGACCTGAAGGTCGAAGTGAAGGACGGGGTACTGCGCGTGATGATTCCGCGCAAACGCATGGTCGCATCGAATGCCGACATCTTCATCCTGTGGATGGTGGGCTCGTCGCTCGCGCTGATTGCGGTGGCGATCATGTTCCTACGGAACCAGATCCGGCCGATCCAGCAGCTCGCACTCGTGGCCGATGCATTCGGCAAGGGCCGCACAGTGCCGGATTTCAAGCCTTACGGCGCCACGGAAGTGCGCAGTGCGGCGCAGGCCTTCGTCACCATGCGCGAACGCATCGAGCGCTATGTGCAGCAGCGCACGGAGATGCTGGCGGGCGTCAGTCACGATCTCAAGACGCCCCTCACCCGCCTCAAGCTCGAACTCGCGATGATGGACGACAATCCGGAAACGCGCGCATTGCACGAAGACGTGGTCGAGATGGAGCGCATGCTCGACGAATATCTCGAATTCGCCCGTGGCGAAGGCGGCGAAGAATCCGAGACCGCCGACGTGTCCGATATCGTGAACGAAGCTGCCGCGGCGGCGGCGCGTGGGCGGGGCGCCGGCGCGGAGCGGCTCAAGGTCGATGCGGTCCCGGGTATCAGGCTTGCGGTGAAGCGCCACGCGCTCAAACGTTGCGCGACGAACCTCATCGACAACGCGCTCAAGCACGGCGCGCATGTCGATGTGGCGCTGAAGAAGAACGGGCGCTTCGTCGAGATCCGGGTCGACGACGACGGGCCGGGAATTCCCGAGAACCGGCGCGAGGAAGCGTTCCGGCCGTTCCACCGCCTCGACCAGGGCCGCAATCTGCAGAAAGGCGGCGTGGGGCTGGGACTCGCGATCGCACGCGACATCGCGCG
>JBEKLK010000068.1:0-12138 GCA_050010235.1 Rhizomicrobium sp. | reverse complement strand
CCGTTTTCGCGCTCCGAAGACGGGAAAATCTACCAACGGGCCTTCGGCGGGATGACCTCGCATTACGGCAAAGGCATCGCGCAGCGCACCGCCGCCGCAGCCGATCGTACCGGACATGCGATCCTGCATACGCTCTACGGCCAATGCGTGAAGCACGAAGTGAATTTCTTCATCGAATATTTCGCGCTCGACCTGATCATGGAAGACGGCGTCGTGCGCGGCGTGATGGCGTGGAACCTCGACGACGGCAGCATCCATCGCTTCCGCGCGCAGAAGGTGATCCTCGCGACAGGCGGCTTCGGCCGCATCTATGCCACCTGCACCGGCGCCCACACGCAAACCGGTGACGGAAACGCGATGGCGCTCCGGGCCGGCCTTCCCGTACAGGACATGGAATTCGGCCAGTTCCATCCGACGGGCGTGTACGGCGCGGGCGTGCTGATTACTGAGGGAGCGCGCGGTGAAGGGGGCTATCTGACGAATTCGCAAGGCGAGCGCTTCATGGAACGCTATGCGCCCAATGCGAAAGACCTGGCCTCCCGCGACGTGGTTTCCCGCGCGATGACGATCGAAATCCGCGAAGGCCGCGGCGTCGGTCCGCTCAAGGACCACATCTTCCTGCACCTCTCTCATCTCGATCCGAAAATTCTCCACGAGCGTCTACCCGGTATCACTGAGAGCGCACGCATCTTCGCCGGCGTCGATTTGACCAAAGAGCCGATCCCTGTGCTTCCCACAATGCACTACAACATGGGCGGCATCCCGACGAACTACATGGGCGAAGCGCTGACCTTGAAGGACGGCAACCCGGATACGACCGTGCGTGGGCTGATGGCGGTGGGAGAAGGCGCCTGCGTGTCCGTGCACGGCGCGAACCGGCTGGGCTCCAATTCGCTGATCGATCTCGTGATTTTCGGCAAGGCCGCCGGAATGCGTTGCGCCAAGACGGTGACGCCGGGCGAACGCCATGCCGATCTTGCGAAAGATGCCGGCGAGACGGCGCTGGCGCGGCTCGACAAATTTCGCAATGCCAAGGGCCATACGCCGACCTCAAAAATGCGCCGCGACATGCAGGTGGCCATGCAGGAAGACGCCGGCGTCTTCCGGGCCGCCGAGGCGCTTGCAAGCGGGCGTGACCGCATCGAAGCGATTTACAAAGGCATGGGTGACATTTCCGTCAGCGACCGCTCGATGATCTGGAACAGCGACCTGGTCGAGACTTTGGAATTCGAAAACCTTGTCCAGCAGGCCATCGTTACCATCGAAGGCGCGGCCAACCGCACCGAAAGTCGCGGCTCGCATGCGCGCGAGGATTTCCCCAAGCGCGACGACGAGCACTGGATGAAGCATACGCTTGCATGGCTCGACCCGAACACCGGCCATGCTAAGATCGACTACCGGCCCGTGCACACCTACACGCTCACCAACGAAGTCGAATATATCCCACCCAAAGCACGCACATATTAGGTCCGCGGACCCGGGAACGGTAGGTGAATCCCGGCCCGGCACCTGCTAGCCTATCCTCATGATCGATCCGTTCGGCCGGCACATCACCTATCTGCGCGTCTCCGTGACGGACCGCTGCGACTTCCGCTGCGTCTATTGCATGACGGAGCACATGACCTTTTTGCCCAAACCGGAACTTCTCACCCTCGAGGAGCTGGAGCGGCTCTGCGGCGCCTTTATCGCCAAGGGCGTGGACCGCATCCGGATCACGGGCGGCGAGCCGCTCGTCCGACGCAATGTGATGAGCCTGATCGACAGACTGGGCGCTCGCATCGGCAGCGGGGGCTTGCGGGAACTCACGCTCACCACAAATGGCAGCCAGCTCACCCGATTCGCGCGCGACTTGCGCGCGGCGGGCTTGCGTCGGATCAACGTCTCGCTCGACACCCGCAACCCGCAAAAATTCCGCGACATCACCCGCTGGGGCGACCTGTCGAAGGTCCTGGCGGGGATCGATGCCGCGCAGGACGCCGGCCTGGCGGTCAAGATCAACATGGTCGCGCTCAAGGACATCAACGAAGACGAGATTGTCGACATGCTAGCCTGGGCGCACCGGCGCGGCATGGACCTGACCCTCATCGAAACCATGCCGCTGGGCGAGATCGACGGCGACCGCGTCGCCCAATATCTGCCTCTGTCTCTCGTGCGCGCGAGGCTGGCGGAAAGCTACACGCTCGTGGACGACGACTACCGCACGGGCGGCCCGGCGCGCTATATGCGTGTGGACGAGACGGGGGGGCGTCTGGGCTTTATTACACCGCTCACGCACAATTTCTGCGAAAGCTGCAACCGCGTACGACTCACTTGCACCGGAACGCTTTTCATGTGCTTGGGCCAGAACGACAACGCGGATCTGCGCACGCCTCTGCGTGCTTCGAGTGACGATCGCGCACTCGACGACGCCATCGAGGCGGCGATCGCGCGCAAACCCAAGGGCCACGATTTCATGATCGATCGTCGTCACCGCGCGCCTGCGCTTGCGCGACACATGTCGCTGACGGGCGGCTGACGATGGCCCACGCTCTGCACTTCGTTGCGTCGCCGGCGCCCGATGCGCGCGCCGCACTGGTGACGATGCTCCAGAGTTATCACGACGTAGGCCCGAAGGATGCCGACGTCATCGTGGCGTTGGGCGGCGACGGCTTCATGCTGCAGACGCTTCACAACTTCCTCGGCAAAGGCAAACCCATCTATGGAATGAATCTGGGCTCCGTCGGCTTTCTGATGGACGAATTCAAGGACACAGGCCTTGAAGAACGTCTCGCCGCCGCGGAGTCCGCGCAGATTCATCCGTTGAGCATGCGCGCGACCAACAGCAGGGGTGAATCCTACGACGCGATCGCGTTCAACGAAGTGTCGCTGTTGCGCCAGACCCAACAGGCGGCGAAAATTCGTATTGTGGTGGATGGGAAACCGCGCATCCGGGAACTCATCTGCGACGGGGTGCTCATTTCGACCCCGGCCGGCTCGACCGCGTACAACCTCTCGGCCCACGGTCCGATCCTGCCGATCGATGCGGCGTTGCTGGCGCTCACCCCCATTAGCGCGTTCCGGCCGCGGCGATGGCACGGTGCACTCCTGCCTCACCGTGCAAAAACCCGTTTCGAGATTCTCGAGCCGGAGAAGCGGCGCGTCAGCGCGGTCGCTGACGATTTCGAGGTGCGCGACGTGATCTCGGTCGACGTGGCCGAGGACCGCACGATCGCGATGACCATGCTGTTCGACGCCGGGCACAGCCTGGATGAACGCATCCTGGCCGAGCAATTCATCGATTAGTTCACCGAGCGTTAATCCCGGTTAAGGTAAGTTTTGCGTCCTCTACGAGGGTATTCGCCGGGACTGTTCCCGGCGTGCCGGGGCGCGCATGAGCGGCTATAGATTTGACCGGTTGAAACTTCTTGTCGTCGACGACAACGTGCATATGCGCAAGTTGGTCGTCACGATTCTTCAAGCGTTCGGCGCGCTTCAGATTTTCGAGGCGATCGAAGGCGAGCGCGCGTGGGCGATCCTGCGCGACGCCAATCCCGACGTCATTTTGCTCGACTGGATGATGGATGGAATGACGGGGCTCGATCTCACCAAAATGATCCGCACCTCCGCAGCGAGTCCCAATCCGTTCGTGCCGATCATCATGCTGACGGGCTACACCAGCGTCGATCATGTCCGCCAAGCGCGCGACGCCGGCGTCAACGAATTTCTTGCAAAACCCGTATCGGTGAAGGCCATTCTCTCGCGGCTGACGGCCGTGATCGAGCACCCGCGCCCCTTTGTGCGCACCAAGGCTTATTTCGGCCCCTGCCGACGCCGGCGCGGCAGCGCCGAGTATCAAGGTCCGGAACGGCGTTCCGATGCAAATACGAGCTCCATCGAAGACGAAGAGGCGGCGGCCTGAGGAGGGATACATGGCAAAAGAGCTACCCATTGAAATCTTCATGCCCCCCAACATGCTGAAGGCAAAGGTTGGGGGCACAGTCGTCGGCCTCGACATGGGCGCGGTCAAGCGCGCCGAACAAGCGATGGAAAACCTCAAGACGGAATTTGCGGAATGGATCAACGACGACGTGCGCCGGCTGACCGAATCCCGTGACGCCTTTGCCACAACGCCCAATGACGAGTCGCGTGAAAACATGTTTCGCGTGTCTCACGACCTGAAGGGCCAGGCGCTGACATTCGGTTATCCGCTGGCGGCCCGCGTCGCTTCCTCGCTGTGCCGTCTGCTCGAAGGGGGCAACGCAGCAGCGGCGTTGCCGCTCATCGATGCGCACGTCGATGCGATCCGCGTGATCGTGCGCGACAACGTCAAGCAAGATGCGCCTCAGGTCGCAGCTTTGCTTGCGGCGGAGCTCGAGGCGCGCGTCGCCGAAGTGCTTCCGGAAAGCAAAGCGCGCTGACTTTATGTCACGTCGCGTAACTGCGCGGTGGTCTGCTCGTAACCTGCATCGTCGCGGATTCGCAGAATGTTGCCATCCGGTCCCCCTTCGACCCAGGGCGTGACGGTCACCGGCGGCGTCGCACGCGCGGCTTCAAGCGCTTCGGCTACGGTTTTCGAACGTGCGAGTTTCATCAGATTGAGCTTGGTCGGAAAGATCACATTCCATTTTTTTCGATCGGCGATCGCATCTTCCGGACGTATCCACACGGAATCCACGCTTTCGCGACCGTCGTGACTGCCGGCATGCCCGATCGGCGAAGAGGCGAGGAAGAAATGCGTATTGAATCGCTTGGGCATGTTTTCTGGCGTGATCCAATGCGCGAAGTGGGCAAGGTCGTCGCAGGCGATCCGTAGGTTTTCGGCGCGCACCATATCGAGCAAGCTGATCTCGGCTTTCTCGAGTTTGTGGCGATACGGTTCCAGCGCGGCAAGCCGCGCGTTGCCTACAAATGCGCCCGTCGCGCCGTCGCGCGCCATCAGGATTCCCGATTCCTCGAATGCCTCGCGGATCGCAGTCACACCCAGCGCGCGCATTTCCTCCGACCAGGCGGAAACGCCGTCGGCATAATTCGCAAGTTCGGAATCGAAGTCGGAGCGCTGTGCCTTGCCGCCCGGAAACACCAGTGCGCCCGCCACAAAGTCGATCTGGTGGTGGCGTTTCACCATGAACACTTCGAGGCCGTTCGGCGCATCGCGAACCAGCAATATCGTCGCGGCGGGAACGGGCGCTGCGGCCGCTTTGGGCGCGTTCTCGGTCATATGTCCCCCCGCTTTCGAGAAACTCTAGCGGGTCGTTGCCGCCGCGGCCACAGTGACCGCGAGCACCGCGGCGAGAAGCCCAAAAAAACCGACTGGCCCCACGACCGTCATGGCCCAGCCGGCCGCCAGCGGTCCCGCGCTCGAGCCCAGCCCGAACAGCAGCACAAGCCCTGCCGTGGCCGCAACACGTGTTGCCGGCGCCACCGCGTCATTCGTGTGCGCGACGGCCAGCGCATAGAGCGGAAACAGGAATCCCCCCACCAGCGCGGAAGCCGCGTCGAGGAACACCATGCCTCGGCCCTCGGCCCACACGCCCAACAAAGCAGCTGTTCCACCCACCATACACATCAATGCGATCGTGATACGCCGCCCGATCGCGTCCGACACCCAGCCCAATGGAAATTGCAGGATGCCGCCGGCCGCTACGGCGACGCCCATGAAAAGACCCACCTGGGGTATGCTGAAATGCTCGCTGCGCGCATAAACCGGGCCGAACGTGAACAGGATGCTCCATGACATTCCCGCGAGCATCGTCGCCGTCGCGCCAAGGGGAGAAATGCGAAACAGATGAATGAGGCCGAAGGGTTCGGGCGGCGCCGCGCCGGGCGCGGATTTCGCCAGGAAGAGGACGGGCATCGCGCCGACGATGAACATCACCCCCGCCAGCACGAACGGGGCAAGCGTTTTCGGATCGCCCGCCGCAAACAGGAATTGCGCGAGCGTCATACCCGTCATCTGCACCACCATGTAGACGCTGAAGATGCGGCCGCGCGTGCGGTTCTCGCTACGCTCATTGATCCAGCTTTCGCAGGCGACATAGGTCGACGCGAGTGCGAGACCCGAAATCACGCGAAAGACCGTCCACGCGATGGGCGTTACGAATACTCCGTGCAGCACGATCATGGCCGCCGCAAGGAGCAGGCTGACGCCAATGGTGCGCACATGACCGAGATGCCGGATGATCGTGCGGATCAGCAGCGGCGCCGCTGAATAGCCGACATAGTAACCGGCCATCAGGACACCGATGGACCAGGGCGCAAACGCTTCCTGCCCCGCCCGCACGCCGAGCAACTCGGTTTGAAGACCGTTCGCCATCTGGACGATGCCGCCCGATAGAATGACGGCCCAGACAGAGGCGAGCGCGACGCGCATGGACAATCCCTAAGCGGCTTCTCCGTTTGCGCGTCTTGAGCGCGCGCGAAAGGCTTAAGGAGCGTTGCAGGTTGATGCAATGGGCCCGGCGACGCCGATATCCTATTGCATTCTGTGCGAATGTCCCGCCGGGGCCGGCGCGTGCATCTTGCCCAGCATGTCGACGACGTCGGACGTCACGGCAAAGGGTGCCTGCGGCAGGCTCGCCATCGAGAGCAGCGGCGATGCGCCTGTCACGGAGTAGAGTTGCAGTGCCGACCAATCGTCGGGGCTGGAATTCGGGAAACTGGAGTCTTCGCTGACCACGGTTGGCGTATTCGTCAGCGGTACGATGCCCGCCTCGTTGTCGTCCGCCTGGGCATCGAGCCCGCGCGAAACCGACGGCTGTTTGAGCGCCCAGTCATATACTTCCCGAACGGATTTCGGCGAACCATCGGCTTTAAAGAACACGCTTTTGTTGGCGCTCGCGGCCGCGGGAAACGCACCGGGCGCACTCGCGCTTGGCTGCGCCTGGCTCAGCTTGATCAGCTTGCAGGCCGCTTCGGGCCCAAGGAAGTGAGCGGCATAGAGCTCGCCATTGCAGACCCCGCGTCCCAGCGAGGATTCGAGCGTGGAGCGGGTCTCGTTGGCATATTCCCCTTCCATCAACGCAGAGACTTTCGGATCATTGCGCAGGGCAAGAATTGCCTGGCGGTCGGCTTGATTGTCTGCCTGGTAGCGGCCGTCGGAATTCTGCTGGATCGCGCCCGCATAGGAGCCGAGACCGTATTTGGCGCCATGTTGCTTGACGAGGCCAAGCCAGGTCTGGTCGACGAACTGGAACAGGCCGATGGCGCTGGAAGTGCTTGATTTTGCTTGCGGTTTCAGGCTGCTCTCCCGCATCGCGGTACCAAGCAGATAGTCGAAATTGGACCCTGTTTCAGCGCTCGCCTGATGAAGGGCGGCGATGACATCACTCCGGGTCGAGGTAGCGGTAGCGGCTTCTGCCAGCATGACGCGCATAAATCCGTAAGTTTCTCTTGGGGATACAGACGCAACCCCCGTGCCAGTTTGGGGCAGGCTAAAGCTCGACGCGCAATCGCGTAATGAAAGCGACCTGCGACGCTGGCTCATAGGGCTGCCGCTCGCCGTGTCCCCAGACCGGTCCCGGCCATGCGGGATCGCCGGGATTGCGGGCCACCACGTGGACGTGAAGTTGCGGGACGAGATTGCCCAGTGCGCCCACATTTATTTTGGCCGCTCCTGTCAGCGACTTGAGTCTGGCGCTCGCGCGCCCGATCTCTTCAATCAGAACCGCCCGATCGGCGGCAGACAGATCGTGTATCTCCGACAGCCCGGCCGACCGCGGCACGAGCACCAGCCACGGATAGCGCGCATCGTTCATCGCCAGCACGCGCGACAGCAGCCAATCGGCGACAAAGGCCGTGTCGGCCTCAAGTCGTGGGTGAAGAACAAATTCGGACATAGCGGTACTCTCGCGTTTGCGCTTCGACCAGCGCCCAAGCAATCCTGAAGGCGCGCGAGTCACTGTATCGCGGAGGAAGCATTTGCGCATCGGCATCATCGGCTGCGGGATAGCGGGACAGGCTGCTGCGATTGCGCTTGCCCGCGACGGCCACGACGTCACCCTTGTAGAACGCTTTGCCGAAGCGAGACCCCTGGGCGCAGGGCTGCTGCTGCAACCTTCGGGATTGCTCGCGCTCGATCGTCTGGGATTGCTGAGTGCCGCTCTACAATGGGGAACGCCGGTTTCACGCCTCCACGGCAAAACGGTCCATGGCCATGCGGTCATGGATCTTCGTTATGCTGACATCGCCGAGGACGCTCACGGCATCGGTATCCATCGCGCCGCGCTGTTCAATGTGTTGAACGAGGCGCTGATCGCGAGGAGCGCAAAACTGATACTTGGCTTCGACGTTTGCGAGATCAAAGACTTGCAATCGCCCAGGTTGATCGCCCGCGATGGCCGCGCTGTAGGCCCCTTCGATCTTGTGCTCGATTGCGCCGGCGCGCATGACGGTTTGCGCGACACTTTTGGCGTTCGCGTGCGCGCTCCGATTTATCCATGGGGAGCGCTGTGGGCGACCTGCCCCGATCGAACCGGCGCCTTCGCCAGCGAATTACGGCAAGTCTATGATCGCGCGCATCTGATGATCGGCATCCTGCCCATCGGCCGCGTGCCCGGAATACCAACAAGCGACCATAGCGTCTCGTTCTTCTGGAGTTTGCGACTCGACGACGTTGCGGCGCAACGCGATGCAGGACTTGGTGCCTTGAAATCGCGCGTGCTAGCGGCGTGGCCGAAGGCAGCGCCCATATTGGATGAAATCACTTCGTTCGATTCGCTATCGCTCGCGACATATCGAGATGTTCGAATGCGACCCGCATACAAGGACCGTGTTCTTGCGATCGGTGATGCCGCTCACGCCACGAGTCCACAGCTTGGCCAGGGCGCAAATCTTGCCTTGATCGACGCTGTGGTGCTGGCGCATTTGCTGCGTCGTGAAACCGCTATCACCTCCGCCTTGTCACGTTATGCGCGGCAGCGCCGAGCCCATCTTCGCTTCTATCAGCTGGCGTCGTCGATGCTGACTCCGGCATTTCAATCCGACAGCCGCATAGTCGCATGGATGCGAGATACCTTCCTCGGTCCGATGGGCCGCTTGCCGGGATTGAAGCGAGTTATGCGCACGACTCTCGCCGGAACGCGAAAATTTCCGTTTGGAATATATCGACTCCCGGAAGTTTGAATACGGGCCGCTCCGGGCCGAATATCAACCCATACCCGGCATGTGCGGCAGGTGATAACCCAGTCGCGAGGCGAGGAATACGCCGTAGCCGACGTAACACAAGATTAGGAGAAATCCGCGTGCGCGCGTGAGCCGCCATGATGTCGCGAGAAGCGGGATCAGCAGAACGGCCACCCCCGCCATCACCAGCACATCCACATTCGCGATCATCGGTGCGATGACAAGGGGGTGGAGGGCGGCCGTCAGGCCCAAAACGAACAGAATGTTGAAAACATTGGCGCCGATCAACTGTCCAACCGCGATGTCCGAACGTCCGCGCGCCGCGGCAATGAAGGTGATCGCGAGTTCCGGCAACGATGTGCCGAGCGCCACAACCGTGAGCCCGATCGCCGCCTCCGGAACCTGATAGGTGCGGGCCATCGCGACGGCACCGTCTACGATAAAATGCGCGCCGAAGAAGAGACAGACCATCCCGAACAGAACAAGAAAAAGGCCAACGCCGGCCGATGTCTGACTTGTATGCGTCTGCGCGCGGCATTCGGCGACGGAGTTGTGGGCGGGCCGGCGCCAGTCGGTCGCGAAGGCGAGCACTAGATAGGCAACAAATCCTGCCAGCAGCATGAGGCCGATCTGGCGGGTGATCGTTCCGCCAATCGCGATACATACAAGCGCGAGACTCGCCGCCACCATAGTGCCGCCGTCGCGAAAGACGACTTTGGGCGGACTTGGCATGGGCCTTATCAGCGCACCCAATCCCAAGATCAGAAGAATGTTGACGATGTTGCTGCCGACAATGTTGCCGATGGCGATGTCGGGCGAGTGATGTTGAACGGCCTGCAGAGACACGAACAATTCCGGCGCCGAACTTCCGATCGAGATGACGAGCAGCCCGATCAGCAGTGGCGAAAGGCCCATCGCACGCGACATGCCAATGCTGCCGCGCAAGGCGGTTTCGCTGCCCAAGATCAGCAGCGCGAACCCGATACCTAGAAACCCATACACCATTACGCCAGCCCAGGGCCCCCCGCGAAAGCCCCGCCAAGTATCTGGTTAACCCACTGAACCCAACTGCGCAAGCAACGCCCGGTTCCTGAAGCGTCCGGGGTTGAAAGCGGCGATGAGCGGCAGTGGCGAGCGTCCCAGAACGAGACCGGACAAAGCTTCCGCAATGGCCGGTGCAAAGAGGATACCGTTGCGGAACTGGCCACTGGCGATGAACAAACCTTCGATCTCCGTGGCGCCCAAAATCGGCAGATTGTCCGGCGATCCCGGCCTGAGCCCGGCCCAATGCTCGGCGATATCCCATTCGGCCAATGCCGGCATCAAACAGGTCGCGCGGGATTTCAACCAATCGAGGGCCGCGGGTGTGAGGCCGGTGTCGAAGCCCTGGCGGCTCGCGGTCGCGCCGACGAACAAACGATCATGCCTGGGCACGAGATAGACGTCGTTGCCCCAGACGATGCGCTGAGGAAGCACGCCGGCTTTCGCGGGCACCAGCGCGATCATCTCGCCTTTCACCGGCACGACCGGCGGCATCGCTTCGAGAGGTAGCCCCGCGATGCGCGATGTCCACGCGCCGGCCGCAAGCACAAACGCGTCGCCACGGTGGTTCGCAACAGGCGTCAATGCGCCGGTTACGCGCGGGCCCGATACTTCGAGGCGTATGACGGCCTCGTTGGCGAGCAATGTCCCGCCGGCGCGTAGGAATGCCGCGGCCAGCGCCGGGCCGAGCGCGCGGTTGTCGACCTGCGCCTCGGTCGCCGCGTAAAGCGCGCCCGCAACATCCGGACCAAGCAACGGCTCTAGATTGCGAGCTTCCGCAGACGAAAGATATTTTATTTCGCCGGCCGATGCTGCGGCGCGCGTGGACAGCGATTGCGCGGCGGCTTGGTCGCTCGCGGTCAGCACGGCACCGTCAGTGCGAAACGCAATCTTGCGTCCGGAATGCTCTTCGATTTCGGCAGCGAAAGATGGCCAGAGCGAGCCCGAATATTGTGCGAATTTCGCTCCGGGCGTCGCGGGGTCATCGTTTTCTCCGATCACCGCGATCATGCCGGCGGAGGCCCAGGTCGCGCCACACCCGGGCTGCGCACGCTCGAGCACCACGACGTCGCTACCGGTCTGGGCGAGACGCCAGCCGATCGAAAGCCCCGCCACACCTGCACCTATGATAACGACCTTCATGGCTTCCCGAAACGCGCAACGCCTTCCGCAACGCGCATACCAGCCGTTGCGAAGCACAGCGTGCCAAGTGTGTAAGCGATAACACTGAACCAATCGGGGAATACGCAGGCCAACCCAAGTGCGAGAAAAACTTCCGTGCTCTCGATGAGCCCGCCCGGATGATGAATGGGCATCGCGCCGCGTTGTGCCATGTTGCGCTTCGCGGCGGTCGCGGCAAAAGCGAGAAACGTCGATCCCGATGCTATGAAACTGAAGATCAGGAACGACGCCGCGAGCGCCCGGCCCGGCTCGGCGAGGGCGAAGCCAAAGGGGATGCTCGCCATGGCAATGATGCCGGTGGCGGTCTCGAGGAACGCTCCAAAATCGGTGGCTTCGGTCCGTCGAGCCACGGGACCGTCGAGCCCGGCCAACAACCGGTTGGCTGCGATGAGCCCCAACCCTGCCCAATAATGGTGTGTAGCGATCGTCGCGAATGCGCCTAGACCTGCCACGAAGCCCATGACCGTCAAAAGGCTTGCGGATAGACGCATGCGTGCCAAATAGACCGCGACCGGTGCGGTAACCGGGTCGGTGACTCTGCGAAGAGGCGCTTGGAGCATGGCGCAAGGGGCATAAATTGCACGATTTCAATAGGTCGTCCGGGCGCGCGCGTCCACAAAAAGCAGACGGCGACGTGCGAGCACCTCAACTGCCGAGTTTGCTTTGTCTCGTTTCAGCCCGAAGCCGGTCTCAGCCGACCGTCTCGAAGTTCGATAGGCTGAGGGATGCGAGGTTCACGCCATGGGCCAGTTCGATGACGAGATCCTGGCCGGCCTGGTAGCCCGCAACGCCGTTCTCGTCGATGATGAGGAAGGT
>JBEKLK010000067.1:0-12148 GCA_050010235.1 Rhizomicrobium sp. | reverse complement strand
CTGCCGCTCCGGCCCGCCATGCACGAAGATGAGGCCGGGCTTCGCAGGCGCGCCATCGTCGCGCGCAAAGAGCTGGCCGTGGATCGTCCAGCCGTCCGTCGTCTTGAAGCTCACATATTTCGGCACGATCAGCGCATCGCGGGGGAAATCCGCCGGCGTGGCACCGCTGTTCAATTCGCGCCGGCCGCTACCATCCGAACCGACAATGCCAATTCCCGCGGGTTGCTTCGCACCGGCATCGATGAACCCAACATGTCCGTCATCTGCGACCGCGGGCGACCATTCCAATCCTTCCCCCGACGTGACCGCTGTCGGCGTCGCCGCATCGACGGGCACGCGGAACACATGCCGGCGGTCTTCGTCATCCGTCGTCGTGCCCGTGTTCGCGCCGTAATAGAGAAAGCGCCGGTCGCGGCTCTCCACCACATTCTCGACCATGAACGGGCCGGGCGTAAGCAGGAGCGGCGCGCCGCCGCTGGCGGGAATCGAATAGAGATGCGGCCAGTTGTCGAGATCGGCAAGGAACACGATGCGATTGCCCGCGGCCCAATGGAGATTGGCTTCGCCCGGCGCATCGGGATACGAACCCAGAAGCGTATCGGGGCTCTGCCAGACGAGATGGCCCTCGCCCGTTTGCGCGTCGGCAATCCAGATCGACCACGGATCGGGCGTTTGGGTGAGGATCGGACGCGGCGGGCCGCCATCGCCCGGGCGGCGCACGAACAGGATCTGCTTGCCGTCGGGCGACCAGCGCGGCGACACGGCAAAATCCGTGGACGGCGCGGGCCACGCGATCGGCTTGTCCTTCGCGGTGTAGATGCCGATGAGCGCGTGATCGTCGCGACCGGACACGAACGCCAGCCGCGTTCCGTCGGGCGACCATGCGAGCGAGCGGTCCTTGCCGTGATCGAAGAACAGCAATGTCGGCGCGCCCTTGCCGTCGAGCGGCGCGGTATAGACCTTGTGGTCCGCGATATAGGCCAATTGTCCGTGTACGGAGATTGCGGGCGCGTCGCCTTCCGCGACCTTTACGGGCGCGCCGCCGGCCATCGCGGCGGACCAGATCGTAACCTTGGGCTGATCGGTCGCGGAATCGGGATCCGGCGCCAGCCCGCCCGGCGCGTCCCAATTGGCGTCGTGATCGCCGCCGCGCACATAGAGCAGCGTCCGGCAATCCGGCGAGAAGGTGAGTTGCGAAATCTCCTGCCCGTCGTCGGCCTTGTATTGCGTGACCTGCCGCGGCGTGAAGCCGGGCGCGTCGGCCACCCAGACATTGCGCACGCCGTGCAGGTCGCGCGCGAACGCGATATGCCCGCCTCCGTCGCAGCCTGCGATCTCGCTCACGAAAGGATAATCGAGTACCTGCGCCATGGTGAAATTCGCAGGCTGCGCGGCCGCGGCGCTCGCGCCGAGCGCGAGCAGAATTGTCCAGGGCAGGAGCGTTTTCATGCGGTGGTTCCCCAATGGCAGACCGCCAAGCTTGTCAGAATTGGGCGACACCCTCCAGCGCGGGCCGCTGCGGCTTTTGACGCCGGACGCGTCCTGTCGAGCATGCTTGCTATCTCAAACGTCCTTCATTATCTCCACCCTCGGACAGGTGGTCGAGTGGTTGAAGGCACCGCACTCGAAATGCGGCGTACGGGTGACCGTACCGAGGGTTCGAATCCCTCCCTGTCCGCCAGCCTTCGCTCGCG
Source organism: Rhizomicrobium sp. (assembly GCA_050010235.1). Taxonomy (GTDB): domain Bacteria; phylum Pseudomonadota; class Alphaproteobacteria; order Micropepsales; family Micropepsaceae; genus Rhizomicrobium. Next base: position 10,454 of record JBEKLK010000067.1, on the reverse strand, counting down.
AAACGAGTGAAGGCGCATCCGCTGAAGCTTTAGCGTAGGCGGACACCCTCGCATCCGCGAGCTTCGGCTGGCGCGTCGCACCTCAACAACCGAACACCGAAGCGTTTCTCTCCACTCCTCCCGAAACGCATTTTTTTGAATCCACAAAAATAACAGGCCCACGCTTCCGAAAATTCCAGTGAGTCCGCGGCTTCTCGCGAGAGATTTCGCGATAGAGGCCGCCTGTTCTTTCCCTGTTATCCCGCCTGATATTCCGCCTGTTATTCGCCTGTTATCCGCATTTTTTCCGCCTGTTATTTTCGCAACAGGCGAAGCGTTCCAATTCTGCAACAGCTTCGTTTCCCGTTCGACTTTTCCTCCGCTTGAACGGCCAAATGACAGCACAGAACTTCGACGCGGCGCGCGTTGCATTCCGGACACGGTCCGCTTTGCGCACTCCATCGTCACGCATGTCTCAACTGTCGTCAAAAAGTGACGCATCGTCGCTCTCTGCAACTGGATCAATTCCGCTTTGGCCTTGACTCCATAGGCCACAAGAACATACCATGAACGCGCATTGGCTGGCAAGCGGAATCTCGGTTCTAGACGCTCATGCTTTGTGAATTTCCACAAAGCCGGCGACGCAACCGAGAGGGCTTCAGCGTGTGCGTTCGTGGCATCGGTTGAAAGGAGCCCCCGACCCAGATTCGGAATCAACCTGAATGGATTTTAAGACATGAAATCTGTGACGCTTGGCGGCCCGAAAGAACTCGACGATGCGTTCAATTGCATGATGCGCGACCCACAACGTTCCGTGGAAATTTGCGACAAATATTTGCTTGAACATTCGGACGACACTCACGCCTTATTCATGCGCTTTCAGGCACTGGGGCAACTCGGCGAGCGCGAGAAAGCTCTGGCGGATATCAATCGGGTTCTGGAATTGGAGCCCAACAGCGGCGGCTATTCTTCCCGGGGCAAGTTTTTCCACGACGTCGGCGACCATCGGCGCGCCGTCGATGACTTGACCCGCGCCCGCGAACTGGACCCGGACGAATGGAAGACCTCTCTGGACCCGCACTATCGCGCGGATTCTCTCGCGAGGCTGGGTCGTCTCGATGATGCGCTTGCCGATTGCGCCTTCCTGCCTGACGACCACTGGATGCCGGCGTTGAGTGGGCTTCCCGCCGGTAACAAGCAACAGTTCATCGACGAGATCAAACGCCGCGCGCTTCTGGCGCGGAATGCAAAAAATTGAATGATTGGAACAGGCAGTCGCCGCATCGATGCGACGTCCCTCACCGCGCCTTCGGCCCGAACGGCAGCAGCATCGGCACGCGGCGGCGATAGGAATCGTAATCCTCCGCGCCCAATTGTTCGCGGAGCCAGCGCTCTTCGAGACGCGCTTTCATCCAGAGGCCGAGCGTGATGATCGCGGCACCCGCAAGCCCCAGCACCGTGCCCTTGGCCGCTGCCGTGGCGAAGATCGCCAACAGGATGCCGGTATAGATCGGATGGCGCACGATGCCATAGGGTCCGCGATCGACGACGCGGTGATCCGCCTTCGTCGTCACCTGGCCCGACCACAAGGGCCCCAGATAGATGCGCGCCCACCAGGCAAATGCGAAGCCCAGCGCAATCAGGCCCACGCAAATCCAGCCCTCCACGCGCGTGACATACCAGAGGCGCAGCGGCCCTTCGTAGCCATGCGCAGGAATGAATAACACGATCCCGCCGATAAGAAGGACGATGCGATAGAAAAGCTCGGCGGCGAATCCGGCCCGCTTCGCCACGGTGCTGCTCCACGCCGCCGCCGCGAGCCACGACAACCCAAACGCGCCCCACAGCGCGACTATCGCGATTGCGATCATCGGTCCATCTCCTCTTTGCGCGACCCCCATCCGTCCGCCTCGCAATAGTTGCGAGGCGTCCACCTTCCCCCGCAAGGGGGGAAGGCTGAGAAGAAGATTCGCCCTTCGCTTTTTTTCTAACCTTCCCCCGCTCGCGGGGGAAGGTGGCGCGCGGCGTCAGCCGCGTGACGGCCCGCCTACGCTAAAGCTTCGGCGGGTCAATACATAACTCGAGTCCGCCGTAGCCTTGGCGAAGGCGGAAAGGGGGGCGGCGCGATTCAACTCAATCCGAACCACCGCTACCCTGCGATGTCCGGCAGCCTCCTCCGCAGCACGCCCCAGCATTCGTCGAGATGGGATTTCACCGCGTCCTGGAATTTGAACCAGTCCGTGTCGCGGTAGCGCGGCGGATCGATCCAGGTGCATTGCACGCGGCTTCCGAAGCTGAGCGCATCGCCCAGGGCCCCGGCATGGTCGGCGGCGAACTCGGCGAATTTCGTTTCGATGTCGCCTCTTTTTTCCACGAACGCGGCATCCGACCAGGCGCCTTCGCGATATTCGGGAATCGCCGTCGATCCGTAATCCGCGGTCAGCGCGCGCGCCAGATAGCGTTGCATGCGCCCGTCGCGGGGCACGCTGTTGCGTGTCGGCGGCCCGATATCGCTTGCCAGATCCGCAACCAGGCTTGCCGCTGCCTGCTCCTGTTCCGCGCCCCAATCGAGACCGTGCTTGTGGCCATAAAGTTTTCGGAACAGATGACGTGCAGCATCGAGAAAACGATCTTTGTTGACGACGGACGGCTCCGCCATCCGGCCGTCGGTCCAGATCAGATCCGGGATATCCGGCTTGTGGCCCGCCAGCGCGTGCCCGATCCGGAGGACGGGAATGGCGTCCAGGAGAGTGTCGAACACGCTCTCGCCCCCGTTGCGCGGCATTTCGTTGTGCGCGTGATCGCGGCCCAGGAAATTCTGATGGGCCCAGGTATCGGCATAGGCATGCGCGCTGGCGCCGATGCGGTAGAGATCCCCCGAACGCAGCGCGGTATCCAGCATCTCGTTCGCCAACGGACTGTTCGGCGTGGTGACCCAGGCGCTGCGGCCGCCATCCTTGCGGCGCGCCGTGGGCGCATCGGGATCGCCCGGTATGAAATGGAAGATGGGAAACACCTGCTCGTCGTGGCGCGGGCGCAGGATGTTCTTGGTTTGCGATATCGCGCTTTTGTATTCAAACGGCGTGCCGGCGCCGACTTCGATCAAGACGTGGTTGTCGTCGATCTCCTGCGAGGACTGGGCGACAATCGTCGCCTGCGCGGGGCCGAAGCCCGCGCGAGCGGCGATCAGATAGGTCATGTAATAGTGAAATTCGATGTCCATTCCCGCACCTTCCCCGTAAAAACGGGGAAGGTCAAAAAGGAAGATCGCGTAAAACCCTTTTAACCTTCCCCCTTAGGGGGAAGGTGGACGCCTCGCAACTTTTGCGAGGCGGACGGAAGGGGGTCCATCAACGGGTCAAGCTTCCACTCTAATTCGGCCGCACGGCCTGGAACACCACCACCGACAGATCGCTCGTGTTGAAGAGCCCCCGTCCCGGCACGAGTTTCATGCTGTAACGGTCCTGGCCGATGACGACGGAATAGATGTGCGAGTCGGGATCGAAAACCGTCCAGGTTCCCGTGTGCCCGTCCGTCAGAGCCACGGAGCCGTCGGCCGCGAAATGGGCCGCGAGACTGTTCTGGCAATCGAAATCGGGTGCGCACACCATCACGGCATAGGTGCCCACGATGGCGTCGCGGCCGGGCATTGCACCCGCGCCTCCGCCCGAAAAATCGACCGCGGGGCCATCGACCGTGATGCTGTAGTCGCCGCCGGAGCGCACCAGGCTGTTGCCGGGCGGGCGGATCTCCACGATCGCCGTGCCGGGAGTCTTGAACGTGCCCGGCCAATTCTGATCCGCGACCTGGCCGTTGGACGTCAGCGGTTTCGATCCCCACACCGCGCCGTTGCCGGAATGAAGCACGACCAGGACGGATGTCGTCATCGCGTTGCCGAACAGCGCCATCGAGGTGAACCGGATCGCCACATTGGCTTTGCCCTTGTGGTATTTGAACGACCAGAATTGTGGTCCGACCATGGAATCGACCGTTCCATGATTCTCGCCTGCCACCAGCGGCGTGGGATTGCGGATATCGAGCGATTGCGCCGAAGCCGAGCTTTGAAAAAGAGCGGCCACCGCCGCGACGGCCAAGAGCCGCACAATATGTTTTCCCGCCACGTTCAAATCCTCCGATCGATGGCAACGTCAAACGCCAGATATTCGACCGTGACGGTCGCCGATTCCCGCCCCGGCCGCATCGTCCGAACGGACAATATGTCGGCTTACGGCGCGCCGGCGAGCCAGCTTATGTCGGTGCGCGCGGCGAGCGGCTTTGCAACGCTGGAAAAAACCGCAGCCATCTCTTCCGCGAATCCGTATGGCGGGTTGACGACGACCAGGCCCGCGCGCGCGAGTCGCTCCTTGTCGCCGGTCTTCGCATCGATGGCTGCATCGATGCGAAGCGCCTTCGCCGCGCCGGCCGCAAGAATCTCTCCGCAGAAGCGATCCGCCTCGCTGTTCGATTTGACGGGAAACCAGATGAGATAAATTCCCGTGGCAAATCGGCGGAGCGCCGCAGCCAGAGCTGTGCTCACGCGCACGAATTCGTCAGGCGCCTCGTAAGGCGGATCGATGAGCACGAGCCCGCGCCGTTCCGGCGGCGGCAACAAAGCGGCGAGCCGCGCATAACCGTCGGCCTCTTCCGTCTTCGCGTGGCGATACGGCGCAAGCACGGCAGCGAGTGCCGCGCATTCCGCCACATGCTTTTCGATGGCGATCAGCCGATCCTGCGGACGCAGCAGGCGGGCTGCGATCAGCGGCGAACCGGGATAGCGGCCTTCGCCCACGCCATGCACCAGATCGAGATAGGTCTTGAGCGTTGGCGGAAAACCGTCGGCAGGCCCGAGCGCGCGCAGCCGCGCGATGCCCTCCGCCGCTTCGCCCGTGCGCGCAGCCTCGTCGCCGGCGAGATCGTAAAGCCCGCGGCCCGCATGCGTATCGATCACGCGGAACGGCTTGTCCTTCTTCTTCAGATGGGCGAGCAGCGCCACCAACGCCAGATGCTTGACGACGTCGGCAAAATTCCCGGCGTGAAAAGCGTGCCGGTAATTCACGTGCGGGGCAGCCGGCGGGGACGGCGCAACAGTTCTCCGCCGCAATTGGGGCAGCGGGCGCCCATCGCTTCCGTGCAGGCGCTGCAAAAAGTGCATTCGTAACTGCAGATATGGGCAGCGTCGGAGTCCTTCGGGAGCGGCGACTGGCAGCGTTCGCACGATTCGCGCATTTCGAGCGGCATGGGAGACCTTTGCGTTTGTCCGCATGAATAAGCGTGGCCCGCGCGATCCGCAAGCGAGCTTATTGGAGGCTCATCTCCTCGCGCGTGATGCGCCACGCGCCGTCGAGCCACGCCACGATTTCGCGCGCGCCCGGATGATCGATGCCCGCGTAACGTTCGCGCAGGCCCTGCGCGCGTTCGATCCCCAGATCCTGGAACAGCATCAGATCGCCGCGCACGAGGGACGCAAGCTTCGCGCCCAGAACCGTCTCCGCCGCGCGCGCGAACGCACGGCCATATTCGTATTCGTCGCCCCGGCGGTAGCTTTCGGCGAGCGTGAGCGCGGGGATTCGCGACAACACCGGCTGCGACGCGACATTCACCGCATGGCCTGCGATCTGCGGGCCGATGGACGCGGGCCTGCCCGTGAAGCCGCGCAGATGGAGGAATTGCGACATCACCGGCCCGTCATTGACGGGGTAATTGTCCCACAGGAACGGTTTGCGGCCGATTTCGGCCGTCACGCGCGCGAGATGGCCGGGCGAAAACGCGCGCGCGCAAACCTCTTCGCCGGTCCAGAACATGTCGATGGCGGGATCGAGCGCGCGGCCGAAATCTTCGAGATAGTTGGCGGGCCGCTCGCCGAAGAAGCGATCGAGGATCGGATCGTCGGTGTAATAGCTGGGACAAACAAGAAGCCGGGCAGCCTTCGACCGATCGCGCACCCAATGGACGATATCGACCTGCATCCGGGCCAGGTCCGGCAGATCGCCGCGCATATCGTCGAACAGGATGGCGAGATCATCGACGCCGATGTCGTCGAGCTGCGCGAGCTTCGCGGCCAGTGCGCTTCGCGCATCGGCATCGAAGCTGCGATAGATTTCATAGGGGCTGAGGCCCACGCCGAAGCGCACGCCGAGCGAGCGGCAATGGCGCGCCAGATTGCGCAGAGCGGCAGCCATGTCCGGCGGATGCGGCTCGCGCCAGCGGCGGCGCAGGAACGCGTCCGCCTTGGGCGCATAATAATAGAAGCGATAGCCATGCGGCGCGAGAAACGCGACCGCCTCGGCCCGCGCCTCCCAGCTCCACGGCGTCCCGTAAAATCCTTCGATCAATCCGAGATTGGCGGTCATGGACGACGAGCGGCGGTTGCGTGTCCGCCACCGTCACATAGTGGAGGCCGCGATGCCAGCGCCTCCAGGTCCATATCGACGATCGCGAAAAATCCTGCGATCCGAGCGTTACAGCGCCGCCAGATCGTCGGCGAACCGGCGCAGCAATCGCGTAAGGCTCGCGAAATCTTTTTCGCTCCATTTGGCGAGAACGGGCGCGGCAAGTCTTTGGCGCGCGGCCGCCAGCGCATCCGTCATGCGGCGTCCCGATTTCGTGATGACCGCCTCGTGCACCCTCGCGTCGGCCCCCGGCCGTCTTTCGACCAGACCGAGCTCCACGAGCCTGGCGACCTGACGGCTGACCGTCGTGTGGTCGCGGCCGGCCCGCTCGGCCATGTCGACCACACCGATCGGACCGAAGCGCGCGATCCCGACTAATAAGGGAAACAGCGCCCGATCGAGCGAAATGCCGGCCTCCTTCAGGAGGACGTCGTCGCGTTGCGGCTGGTTCATCATGGCGAAGAGATCGACCATGGCGCCGTGCAGCTCCTGCAGCTCGGCTTTCAGCCGTTTGGGGCCGCTCCGCCCGGTGCCGCTCACGACCGCCATTCCGTGTATTTTGCACGCATTGTCCTTGACTCCGGCCTGTCCACTAGTTATGTGCATAATACATATAATCGGCCGGGGCAATGACGAAGAGCTTCACCACCGACGTTCTGGTCTGCGGCGCGGGCGCGGCCGGCCTGACGCTCGCCATCGATCTCGCCCGCCGCGGCGTCGCGTTCCGGCTCATCGAAAAGATGCCCGTCCCTTTCGCCGGCTCGCGCGGCAAGGGCATCCAGCCGCGCAGCCAGGAAGTGTTCGAAGATCTCGGCGTCATCGACCGGCTTGTCGCCGCGGGCGGGGCTTATCCGCCGCAGCGCAGCTATCGCGCCGACGGCACGTACGAGGACGAAGACATTTTCGAACTGGGCAAGCCGACGCCGGCCGAGCCTTATCAGATTCCGTTGATGGTCCCGCAATTCCTCACCGAAGCGGTGTTGCGCGAGCGGCTGGCCGAATTGGGCCATCGACCGGCGTTCGGCTGCGAATTGACAGCGTTCACGCAAGACAAGCATGGCATCACGGCGACCGTCGCGGATATGAAAGGCAAACCTGCAATCCGGGCGCGCTATCTCGTCGGCGCGGACGGCGGCCGCAGTTTCGTCCGCCGCACGCTCGGGATCGATTTTCCGGGCCAAACGCTGGGCGTTCGCGCGATCGTGGCAGACTTGCTGGTCGACGGCGTCAGCCGCGACGCCTGGCACCGCTGGGGCGAAGGATCGGGCGAGCAGATCTCGCTGTGCCCGCTTGCGGGAACGGAGATGTTCCAGCTCCAGGGTCCCATTCCGCTGGAAGGCGATATCGATCTGTCCGCCGCGGGATTGACCGCGTTGCTGGCGGCACGGACCGGTCGCAAGGATATCGTCGTGCGTTCCGTGTCATGGGCGTCCGCGTTTCAGATGAATGCGCGCATTGCCGAGCGTTATCGCGTGGGGCGCGCGTTCCTCGTCGGCGATGCCGCGCATGTCCATCCGCCGACGGGCGGACAGGGCCTCAACACCAGCGTGCAGGATTCCTACAATCTCGGCTGGAAGCTTGCGGCCGTTTTGCGGGGCGCGCCGGAAAAACTGCTCGCCACATACGAAGAAGAGCGCAGACCGATTGCGGCCGAGATGCTGGGGCTCACCACCGGATTGCTCGAAGCGGCCAAGCAAGGCTCCATGCGCCGCGGACGCGAAGTGCATCAGCTCGACATCGGTTATCCGCAATCGTCCTTGCGGCTCGAACAGCCGCCGCGCAGTGGCGGCGTTCTCGCAGGCGATCGTGCGCCGGATGCGCCGATCCGTGGCGCGGCCGGCCTGCCCGCGCGGCTGTTCAATTTGTTCGAGGGCCCGCATTGGACATTGCTGGGCTTTGGCGTGGATCGCCTCGGCGGCGCCGCACCGCGCGCCGGACTCCATATCCACGCTGTCGGTCCCCACGGCGATATCGCGGACGATGAAGGTCACTTCCGCGCGGCGTACGGTCTCACGCCCGGCGATTGGGTTCTCGTGCGGCCGGACGGCTATATCGGCGCGATCGTTTCCTCGGCCAATCTGCCGGCTCTCGAATCCTATCTCGAAAGCGTCGGCTTGGTGCGCGACGATGCTCCCGCCGCTTCGCGCGGCTGGTTCCGTTTTCGAAAGGCGTAAGCGGCCGACGCGGCCGCCGATTGAGCGCGCTCTCAACCCGCGCCGCGTCGGTCGGGGCGCAGCACCGTAAGCCGGAGCGGACCGGCGGTGGCGGCGGCGTGCGCTATCGCTTCGTTGACGCCGTCCAGTGCGAACTCGCTCAGCTCGAACTGCGCAAGGTCGATCAGTCCGCTTCGGACCAGCCGCACCATCCGGGCCACGGCCTCGCGCGGATACATATATTTGCCGCGCACGGTGATGTCGTTGCGCATCAGCCAGGGATAAGGCAGCGCGAGGTCGATGCCGCCCTGGCGGCCGACGCCTCCCATCAGCACCACGCGTCCGCCCGGACGCACCGCCAACACGGCCGCGAGCACCTGCGACGTGGACGCTTCGCGCGGCAACAGATCGAGCACGCAGTCGATGGGCCCGCCCGCGCATTCAATGATGCGGCGCCGATCATCCGCTTCGACACCGGTCATCTGCGCAGGCCGTACCCGCGCGCCGAAGCGGCGGACCAGATCGTCCAGCGCGCGCCCGTTTCGGCCGGTGGCGACAATTTTCCCCGCACCCATCGCCACCGCGACCGCAACGCCCGCGCTGCCGAAACCTCCCGTGGCGCCGTTCACCACCAGCGTTTCGCCGGCGCGCAGATCGCCGGCCAGCAATCCGCCATAGGGCACGAGCAGACTCGAGAGCGCACACCACCGTCCCGCATCCGCGGCGTCGATCTCGCCGATGGGCGTGACGTTCTCGGTCGGCACCAGCATCTGCTCGGCGAATGAGCCATTATGATAGAAGCGATGCAGCGGCAGGGCCGCGGCGCTTCCGGCCGTCCAACCTTGCAGGATCACATCGGGATTGACGGCATCGTCGCGCGAGCGAACCGTGGGATCGCAGAAGACCCAGTCGCCGGCCGAAAGCTTGGTCGCGTCCGGTCCCGTCGCGCGCACCCGGCCGATGCCGCCGGGACCCGGCACGATGGGCAATTCCAGCATGTAGTTGCGCGCGCCGGAGAAGACGCCGGCCGTGTAGCCGGCGACACCGGCGGCTGCGACATCGACAATGACTTCGCCCGTGCCCAGCACCGGGTCGGGCAATGTCTCGATGGCGGGCGGCGCGCCGAATGCGTTGAGGACAGCGGCTTTCATGGAAACCTCACGGGAAGCGGACGGCGGCGCCTCTAACGGCGCCAATCGTTCGAGATAAAAGCGCGCTCAGCGCTCGGCGTCGCCCGCGCGCCAGGCCGCCGTCATCTCGTCGAGCTTTGCCTTCAGGTCGGGAGCAAGCGCACCTTTTTCGCCGGCCGCCAGATTGTCGGCGAGTTGTTCCGGGCGGCTGGCGCCGATGATGGGCGCGGTGATCGCCTTGTTCGAAATCACCCAACGAATAGCGAGCGTGGCGAGGCTCATGTCCGACTCTTTGGCGACACTGCGCAGCTCTTCGATCGTGTCGAATTCGCGTTCGTGCCAATAACGCGTTTGATACATCGCGCCGGCGCGGCCGACGGTGAAGCGCGTACCTTGCTCGGGCGGGCTCGCGCGATTGTGCTTTCCGGTGAGGAGGCCGCCCGCCAGCGGATTATAAGGGATGACCGCGACACCTTCTTCCTCGCAAAGCGGAAGCAGATCGCGCTCGAAGCCGCGAAACAGCAGATTGTAGCGGGGCTGCACGGAATCGATGCGCACCAGATTCTTCACTTCGCTGCGGCCCAGCGCGCGCGCCAGGCGGTGCGCCATCCAGTTCGAAACGCCGACGTAACGGGCCTTGCCGGATTTCACGACCGTATCGAGCGCCTCCAGCGCTTCGTCGATGGGCGTGGAGGGATCGAAACCGTGCAGTTGATAAAGATCGACATAGTCCGTCTGCAGCCGCTTCAGCGACGCGTCGATCGCATCGAGAATGTGCTTGCGCGACATGCCCTGGTCCCAGG
>JBEKLK010000066.1:0-12157 GCA_050010235.1 Rhizomicrobium sp. | reverse complement strand
GGTGTCCTGCCTCTTGCGCCGGATCGCGCATCAGCTTATCGCCTAATGCTTGCAACTGGTAAACGCCCAACTACCCAGACCTTTTCGCGCCTTCCGGAGACCCAGATGGCAACAGACCTCGCACCCGGCGACCGGGCGCCCGCGTTCAAGCTTAAAGCGGACTCAGGGGAGGAAGTTTCGAAGTCGGCCCTGAAGGGCAAGGTCTTCGTCCTCTATTTTTATCCCAAAGACGACACCTCCGGCTGTACCAAGGAGGCCATCGAGTTTTCCGAAGCCAAGCGCAAATTCGACGGCGCCAATATCACCGTTATCGGCGTTTCCAAGGACAGTCTCGCCTCGCACGAAAAGTTCCGGGCCAAGCACAAGCTGAAAATAGCCCTCGCGTCCGACCCCGACCTCTCTGCGGCAAACGCGTATGGCGTCTGGGTGGAGAAGAGCCTATATGGCCGAAAATACATGGGCATGGAGCGGGCAACCTTCCTGGTCGATGCCAAAGGCGTCATCCGGCAAATGTGGCGCAAAGTTAAAGTGCCGGGTCATGTAGAGGCCGTGTTAACCGCGGCAAAATCCCTTTGAAAGGCCGGGAAATGCCCTTCCGACCCCGATTAACCTCAAGTTCTTTTTTCTGGGCTAAGAGCTTGATCAAACGGCCCGAAATAGGTGAAATTGTGCCTTCAGGGGTCGGCGCGAAAGACGCCCAAAAGGGAAGTTCCGGCATGGCCGATACGCTCGTAGAGCGTGCGTGGGCGTGGCTACATGCGACGTTCCCCGAGCGTCAGGTGTATATACGCAGCGATGGCCGCGTTCAGTTTTTCACTTTCGGTCCGACGCTGCAGGCGACGCTCGCAGGTCTTTCGCTCATCTTTCTCGGCTGGGTCGCTTTTGCGTCCGTCAATGTGATCTTCAAGGACCGCATCATTGCGTCCAAGGACCACCGCTATCAGCAGATGCAGTCGACCTATGAAAATCGGGTCGCGGACCAGCAACTGGCCTATGACGAACTGAACGGCTCGCTCGTCGCCGCCGAAGACCGCTTTAAGTCCACGGCGGATGAGCTTGAGCGCAAACAGGAAACCGTTTCCAAGCTTCTCGGCCGCAAGCAGGCCGTCGACGCCACGCTCAACAGTCTGAATTCGAACGGCGTCGCTGCCGACGTGAAGTCCGGCGGCGGGGATAGCGACATTCCGGTTGCGGCAGGCGCCGCCGGCGCCGCCAGCGACAGTCTCGGGGCCGAAGCCCCGATCATATCGGGCGGCGGAGAAGGTGGCGAAGGCGTTGCGGCTCCGTCCGGCGGCAATTCTCAGCTTGGCGTGATGCCCCAGACCGTCGAGCCTCAACCGCGCACCGGAAAGTCGACCAAAGCGAGTTTCCTCGACAATGCCGTGACCCGGTTTGCGAGTGCGCTGTTCCATCCCAAATTGGCGCAAACCGCCGCGACGAAGTTCGTCGATCCGCCGGCCCTCAGGGTTCTGGCGGAGCAGACCGACCGTATCGCCCATATGAGCGGCGAGGAGACGGTGTTGCTCGTTGGCGTCGATCAGCAGGTCGCTGGCCGGATCGGGGACCTGCAGAATCTGCTGCGCCATGTCGGCGTCGATCCCGACAGCCTGGAGCAGCAGGGTGCCGATGAAGCCGTCGGCGGACCTCTGCTTCCCATCAGCGCGTTCCACATCGAAGGCATCGCCGACCAGCGGTTTACTGGCGCTTATGCCGGCGTGACGGCTCACGTCAAAGAGCTCGACACCCTGTTTGCGGCGTTGCGCCATGTTCCGCTGACCACCCCTGTCCATGGGCAGCAATTCGAGCTCACGAGCGGGTTTGGGGCACGTGTCGATCCCTTTACGCGCCGTGTCGCGTTTCACCCAGGCGTCGACTTCGGCGGCCCCTGGGGTTCGATCGTCGCTTCGACCGCACCGGGCGTTGTCGTCTGGGCCGGTGATCGCGGCGGCTACGGCAATATGGTAGAAATTGACCATGGCTACGGATTTCACACGCGATACGGTCATCTGTCATCGATCTTGGTGAGAGTTGGCGCTAGAGTGGAAAAAGGCTCGCCCATCGGAAAACTCGGATCGACTGGGCGCAGCACGGGACCGCACGTGCACTATGAAGTGTGGCTCGCCGACGTCGTAAGGGATCCGAGCAGGTTCATCGAGGCAGGCCGCCATGTTCTCCAGTAAAAACAAGAATTCCGAGCCCGCATCTGTCCCCATGCCACAGGTTTCGCCGCAAAAGCGGACGAGCCGTTCGTCGGCCCCATCCATCATCAGCGCCGATCTGGTCGTGAACGGAACGCTGACCTCGACCGGCGACATCCAGATCGACGGTCGCGTCGAAGGCGACGTTCGCAGCACGGGCCTGGTCGTGGGCGACAAGGCTTTCATTCAGGGCGAAGTTCTCGCCGAAGATCTGACCGTTCGCGGTCGCATCCAGGGCGGCATTCGCGCCCGCAAGGTTCTGTTGTGCTCGACCTGCCACGTCGAAGGCAACATTCTGCATGAAGCGTTCTCGGTCGAGGCCGGCGCCTTCTTCGAAGGCAATTGCCGCCACTCCGACAATCCGCTGTCCGAAGAAGCCGGCCGCAAGACAGCGGAATTCAAGCCAAGTGTCGCCCCTGCTCCTCCGGCCCCCGTTTCGGTGGTGGCCCCGGCCCAGCCGCTTGCACGACCCGCAGACACAGCGCCGCGTCCGGCCGCAACCTTTGCGCCGCTCAAGACAGGCGGCTGAACGTCGGAATTGCCTTCTAAAAATTCGAACCCCGTTCCGCGCAAGCGGGGCGGGGTTTTTCATTGCAGATCATTGCGAGATTGCCCTTGAATCGCCGGCACCCAGGACAAACCGAAAAGAGGCTTCGCGATGATTGTTCGTTTCCCCGGCGGAACGCGCTTGCGCAACAATCTGGTGAGCCATGCCGGGCTCATATTCTCGGTGGCAACTTCGCCAAAGAAATCCGCATCTCTGTACAAGCAAACCAAACTGGCTTTGGAATTTCTCGACGAAAATCTGAGCCGTGCGGGCGCATCGAAGAGCACGATTCTGCAGGCAACGGTCTACATCACGGACATATCGAGGAAAGAGGATATGAACCGTGCGTGGAACGAATGGGTCGATCGCGAGAATGCGCCCCAGCGCGCCTGTGTCGGCGTGGCCCTGGAAGGCGACGATCTCGTCGAAATTGTCGTCATTGCCGCCAAGGAGTCCGACACCGATTGAGCCTGTCATGCGCGCAGCATCTTGGGTTCGATTGTCGGTGGGGAGAAAATGACGGGGTAAGCCGGGTGGCTTTTTCGGTGCGCGACTAGGTGTTGGCAAGAGTCAGTTTGTAGCCCTCATGGCTGGCGACAAAGCCCAGACGTTCGTAAAAGCGATGGGCGTCCGCGCGTTTCTTGTCCGATGTCAGCTGAACCAGAGTGCAGCCCCGCGCCTTGCACCGATCGATGGCCCATTCGATCATGCGTTGACCCAGCCCTGCTCCGCGCAGCGTCTCGGAGATTCTGACCGCTTCGATTTGCCCTCGCCAGCTTCCGCGCCGCGCCAAACCTGGCAGATAGGAAAGTTGCAGGGTTCCAACCACGTCGTTGCCCTGCACGACCACGACAAGTTCCTGATTGGTATCTGCTTCGATGGCCTGAAACGCGGAGATATAACAGTCATCCACGGATGCGCTTACAGTTTCCCGGTCCTTGCCGAGTTCGTCCGCAGCCAACAGCGCGACAATCGCGGCAAGGTCGGAGAACCTTGCTTGTCTGAATGATATGTCCTGCATTTTGCTCTCATGCACGGGCTTAGGGCAAAATGCTCTAAAGACTTATTCCCTCCTGGTCGAACGCACGCGCAACCGCGGGGCGCTTAAGCATGCGCGCGCTGTGCCGGCTCCAGGCTGTGTATTCCCCCATGTTGAACTCGAGCCTGTGCCCCCAACGGTAGATCGTTATGAGATAGCTGTCCGCGACCGAGTAGTGGTCCGGGACAGCCCAATCCCGGCCATCCGCCAATAGCGATTCGATATATGCGAAATGTTTTGCCACGTTCGCTTTTCCGTTCGCCGAAACGATGGGATAGTCCTTCTCGTCCAACGCAAATCGCTCCGGCCGCCATATCTGGGCGAGCGAATTGCCGTGAACCGTGCCCGACAAAAAACCCAACCACTCGACGCATCTCGCTTCGCCCTCGGGCGTTGGCGGCAGCAGCCGCGCGTCGGGGTATTTGCGCGCAAGATAGATCAGTATCGCGTTCGCCTCGGTGAGCAAATTGTCGAGCCCTCCGATTTTGCCGGGCACGCCCAGCAGCGCCGGCACATAGCCTTTGGGATTGATCTTCCTCCAGGCGGGCGACTTTGTCCCTTCGCCCGCCTTGACGATCTCCATGTCGTACGTAACGCCAATTTCCTCCAATGCAATGTGAGCGGTGAGAGAGCAGGCCCCCGGTGAGTAGTAGAGTTTGAGCATGACTTGCCTCAAATGCGCATCGCCTTACGGAGATTAGCGCGGCGCGCATTCGTGAGCAGTGGCGCGGACGGCTCGGCACTTATGCGCTTGAAGCGCACCATTTCGTCGGCGTGTCGATCGCCGTCAAATGCCCCTCATGCGGAGTCTCGACGGTCGACAAGCGTTGATCGATTGAGCCGCGTGCAAACGTTGTCATTCGTACCATTAGTCCCATTCCGCGCATCGACAAATCGATGCAATGACGGCGGCGGCGCTACTCAAGATCCTTGATGTCTTCCCTGGGCTTTCCCCCGACCGCCTGGGCGAGCGCGGCAGCCATGAAGGGATCGAGGTCGCCGTCCAGCACGTCCTGGGGCGACCGGCTCTCGACGCCGGTGCGCAGATCTTTGACCAACTGATAAGGCTGCAGCACATAGGACCGTATTTGGTGGCCCCATCCGATGTCCGTTTTCTCCCCGATATGGGACGCGGTCTCGGCCTGCTTCTTTTCCAGTTCGATCTCGTAGATGCGGGAACGGAGCATATCCCAGCACACGGCCCGATTCTGGTGTTGCGAACGTTCCGTCTGGCACGCCACCACGATCCCCGTCGGCAAATGCGTGATGCGCACGGCGCTGTCGGTCTTGTTCACATGCTGCCCGCCCGCGCCCGACGACCTGTAGGTATCGATGCGAACGTCTTTTTCCGAAATATCGATCTCGATGGTCTGATCGATCACCGGAAAGATTGTCACGCTCGCGAAGCTCGTATGCCGGCGTGCGTTGGAATCGAACGGCGAAATACGAACGAGGCGATGAACGCCTGCCTCGGACTTGAGCCAGCCATAGGCATTTTCGCCTTTGACCAGCAGCGTGGCCGATTTGAGCCCTGCGCCCTCGCCTTCGCTCTCCTCGATGAGTTGCAGCTTGTAGCCTTTGCGTTCCGCCCATCTGGTGTACATGCGGAACAGCATTTCGGCCCAATCCTGGCTTTCGGTCCCCCCCGCGCCCGCATGAACCTCGACATAGCTGTCATTGGCATCTGCTTCGCCCGACAGCATGGACTGCAGCCGCAACGTTTCCGCGCGCGCATGCAGCTGGACAATCGTCTTTTCGGCGTCCGCGGCAACGCTTTGGTCGCCTTCCGCTTCGGCAAGTTCGATCAGACCCAATGCATCGGCGAGTTCGCGTTCCAGCGCCCGCACGGCGGACAGGGAGCCGTCCAGCTTCTGCCGTTCGCGCATGAGGCTTTGCGCCTCCTGAGGCTTGTTCCAGATCGCGGGATCTTCGGCCTTGGCGTTCAGCTCATCGAGACGGCGCAGGGATTTGTCCCAGTCAAAGATGCCTCCTCAGCAGAGACACTGCCTGCTTGATGTCTTCGACGGTACGTTCGATCTCGGGGCGCATGGCTACAATCCTTGCAGGCGTCCCCGATATGGTTCGGCCCGCGAAGCTTGTAAAGAGCCCGCAGTCGGTGACGCGCCGGCTAAGGCGATTGGGTCGAGGCCGGCGTCGGAAGCTGGAAATCGACTTTTACCAGCGCCCAGTTGGTTTCGGTCTCGCCGGAACGCATCGCCGGAACAAACCGCCAATTCAGCACGGCTTGCAGCGCGGCGGTGTCAAGATCGTCGAACCCGCTGGATTTGTAGATCGCCGCAGTTCTCGGCTTCCCATTCGAGGAAACTTGCACGTTCATGATCACCGAGCCGTGCTCTCCGTTCACCATCGCGGCCGAAGGATAAGGCGGCTGAAGGTTGCGATAGGAGAGATCGACGTGCGGCGGCGTGTACCCCGCATCCTGCGCCTGCGCGCCGGAGACCGCCAAAGCAAGAGATCCGGCCAGACACGCGCCGGCAAATGCCGCCGCCATTCGGAGTTGCCCAAGACTTCGGGTCATTGTTCATGCCTCCCTGGATTTAACGCCGAGGATAGCGAGTGCCGCAGAGCCTATCAACGGAGCCGCTCGAGCAGGCCGCTCACGTCTTCGGCATTTGCCCCAGGGAAAACAGGTCTTTCTCGCCCAGTTCCGCGCTGCGCCTGCGTTCCAGCTCCTGGGCATAACGCCTGAGAGCGTAGGCTTCGGTCATATAGCCGATAACCCGCGGATCGGCGCGGGCCGACAAGACCGGCAGAATTTCGGATTGCGACTGCTCGAAGCGCGCCAGTGCGGTTCGCACGTTTTCGGACGGCAGGAGATAGACGCTGGGCGGCCCCACGACGTCGGCCACTGCGGCTTCATCCGCCACGTCGTCGAATTGCGGATCGTGCACGGCGGCCATATCGACCCAACCCGCATAGTGACCGTCGGGTGCGATCACGAACACCCGCTTGGCGCTCCCCGGAGGATATTTGGCCCGTAGCTCCCGTAGCGACATATCGCTCGCGACCAGTTTGGGATCCGACCGCATCATTCTGGCGACGCTGAGGTCGGCGATCCAGCCGATGTCGTGAGCGCCGCGAAGCCCCAGCCCGCGCGCATGGAAGCGCCAGGTCGAGAACGAATATCCGAAGGTGAGCCGGACGATGGTCGCAGCAGTGATGACGCTCACCAGCACGCCGATGGTCAAGGGAAAATCCCCCGTTGCTTCGAGTACGAGAAATACCATGGTGAAGGGAGCGCCCACGATCGCGGCCGCGACGGACGCCATGCCCACCAGCAGAAAAGCCACGCGTTGAGTCGCAAAGGATGGATCGAAATAAGCGGCTACCAGGGCCGCCACGGCGCCGAACAGACAGCCAATGAACAATGACGAACTGAACAAGCCGCCGCGGAATCCGGAACCCACGGAAACCCCCGACGCGAGCAGCTTCGCGAAAAGCAGAACGACCAGCGGCAACAACGGCCACTGAATGTCGAGATGGTATTGAATTCCGCCGTGGCCGCTTCCCAGCACCTGCGGGTCGTAAAGCGCAATGGCGGACAGGATGAGGCCGCCGACGCACGGCCGGAGCCAATCGGGGACGGAAACGCGCCGCAGTATCCGCTCGGTCCACGTGACGCACATCATCGCGAGGATGCCGATCCCCGCCGCAAACACACCCATCGCGCCGAATACGAAGTAGCTGCGGAGATCCACATATTGGGCCGCACCCACCGCAAAAAGCGCCTGATCTCCTCCCAGGGCATTTTGCGCGAGCGTCGCGCAGACTGCCGCGACGGCGACGGGTGCAAGCGCGTTCAACGTATAGCCGCCCAGGATCAACTCGTAGCCGTAGAATGCGCCAGCCAGCGGCGCATTGAACGCGGCCGCAATGGCGGCGGCTGCGCCCGCCGTGACGAATATCCGTCGATCTGCGCGGCGCAGACTGAAATACCCGCCCACCGCCGAAAAGATTCCCGAGCCCAGTTGGGTGTAGCCCGCTTCCATTCCCAGAGAAGCGCCGCTCCCGTTCGACACAAAGGTCGCCAGCGCGAGCCGGATGCTGTCGATCAACGACATGCGTCCGCCATAGAGCGCATTCGCTTCCACGGGATCGACGATGTCGCCGCCGCGAAAACGGCGCGTCAGAAGCGCCACGGCCCCCAGCAGAAGGCCGCCCATCGCGGGCACGATCGCAATTCTCACGCGATCGACATTCAGCCCTGAACTGAGAAGGGTCGCGCCTGAAAGCGAAAAATCGACGCGATGAAAGAATTGGACGCCGTCGCGCAAACCGGCCGTGACGGCGCCGACAGCGATGCCCAGCAAGGCGCAGACAAAAATCTGGGCGACTTCACTGGAGCGCAGCGCGCGCCTGCCCGACTTCAGGACAATCGTCAGGCGTCGCAACAAGTCGCCGGTTCGTCCCGCGACAATCGGCTGTGCTGTAGCACCGTCCTGGGTCATCTATGCGCCTTGCCGCCGGGCGCCACCTGCCGGTCGCCGCGAGGTTGGCCGGTTCTAATACAGTCCGCCCGTGCCCTGGCTGACGCTGGTCCCGGTGGCGTTGTTGGTCTGGCCCGCTTCGTCCGGTGCGTCGGTGATCGCGACCCCCGGTTCCGTTCCGGCCTTGAAGGCTTCAAGGATCGCGCCGGGAGCGCCGGGACTATCGAGAGCACCCGAGTGCGAATCCACCGAGACGAAATCGATTCCGGGCGGGACGCGGAACGGCGTCGCCGGTTGGTCTGCCAGCGCGCCTTTCATGAAATCGCGGAAAATCGGTGCGGCGACCGTGGCGCCCTGCTCCCGTCTTCCCAGCGTGCGCGGATTGTCGAATCCGACAAACACACCGCAGGTCAGGTCCGGGGAGAACCCGACGAACCAGACATCCTTCGCGTCGTTCGAGGTCCCGGTCTTGCCGGCAAGCGGCTTGCCGACCGCCTTGACCGCGACGCCCGTGCCTCGCTGCACGACGCCTTCGAGCAACGATACGATCTGAAAGGCCGTCGTGGGATCGAGCACCTGCTCGCGCGTATCGGGAAGCATGGGTTCGGATTGATCCTGCCACAGGGCAACATTGCAGCCGTCGCAGACGCGCGGATCGTGTCGATAAATCGTCGCGCCGTCACGATCCTGAACGCGGTCGATCAGCGTGGCATTGATCTTCTTTCCGCCATTGACGAATTCGGAATATCCGGTCGTCAGGCGCATCAACGTCGTCTCCTGGGCGCCGAGCACGTTCGATAGATACGGCGGCAAGCTGTCATAGACGCCGAACCGGATGGGGAGCGGCGTGATCTTGTCCAGGCCGAGCTGGGATGCGAGCCTGACGGTCATCGCATCCATCGAAAGTTCGAGGCCCCGGCGCAGGGTCGTCGGTCCGGCGAATTTCCCTTCGAAATTCTTCGGCGACCACATGGGTAGTCCCGGTCCCTGCGGCAGCGAGATTGGCGCGTCATCGACTTTGGTGACAGGCGTGTAGCCGTTGTCGAGCGCTGCCGCATACACGAATGGCTTGAAGGCCGATCCCGGCTGCCTGTCGGCCTGCATCGCGCGATCGAACTGGCTGGAGGCAAAGCTGAAGCCGCCGGACAGCGCCAATACGCGTCCCGTGTGGGGGTCCATCGCGACGATGGCGCCATTTACCTCCGGCACCTGCCGCAGTCCGTAATTGCCGGCGGTGTCGACCGGCTCGACATAAATCACATCGCCGATTTTGACCACCTCATCGGGCGACGTGGGCACCGCACCGACCGAGGCGCCCGGTAACTCCTTGCGTGCCCACGCAATCTCGCTGAAGGGAATCTGTGCGCGCTTGCCGTCTTCGAGCCCGATCTCGATCGATTTTTCCGGACCGAAACCCAACACAACGGCGACACGCCACGTATCGATACCCGATTGATTGCCGGCACTGGCGAGTGCGTCTTTCCAATTGCCGTCGACGTTGATGTTGCTGACGGCGCCGCGCCAGCCATGACGACGGTCATAGCGAACGAGGCCCATGCGCAGCGCATTCACGGCGTAGTTCTGCAGGCGCGTATCCAGAGTCGAGCGCACCTGGAGACCGCCATCGTAGAGTGCGGCCTGCCCGTATCTGGAGTAGAGAATGCGGCGCGTTTCCTCGACGAAGTAATCCGCGTCGACGGCCTGAATGCCCAGCGGACGCGTCTGCGTGACCAACGGTTCCGCAATGGCCTCGCGGGCTTGTTCGGACGTGATGTAGCCATTGTCCGCCATCTGGCCGATGACCCAGTTCCGGCGCTCGAGCGCGGCGGCCTTGTTCGTGCGGGGATCGTAATTGCTGGGCGCTTTCGGGAGTGCCGCCAGGAACGCCACTTCCGAGACGTCGAGCTGATCGAGCGATTTGCCGAAATAATTGAGTGCGGCGGCGGCCACGCCGTAGGAATTCTGGCCCAGGAAGATTTCGTTCAGATAGAGCTCGAGGATCTTCTGCTTCGAGTAGGTCGCGTCGATGCGGACCGCGAGGATCGCTTCCTTGATCTTGCGCGAGAACTTCACTTCGCTGTTGAGCAGGAAGTTCTTCGCCACCTGCTGGGTGATCGTCGAGGCGCCCTCGAGCCGCTTGTGCTGGAGGACGTTGAAGACGTCCTTCACGGCCGCCCGCATGATGCCGCTCGGATCGATGCCGGGATGACTGAAGAAGTTCTTGTCTTCGGCGGAGGTGAACGCGTTGATCACCAGCTTGGGAACGAACGAGATGGGAACGAAGATTCGTCGCTCCCGGGCATATTCGCCGAGCAACGTGCCGTCGCCGGCATAGACGCGCGTCGTGATGGGCGGCTGATAATTCTCAAGCGCTTCCACGCTCGGCAGATCGCGCGTGAAGGAATAAATGTAGACGGCTGCTGCCAGACCGCCGCCAACGACGACCACCGCGAGCACGAGCCCGATATAGAGAAGTATACGCCGCCACATACCCTTACGGCCTTTCCGATGCCGTTTCATGCCGCCTGATTATGACGCCCGCAAGGCGTCCCGTCACTTGTCGGCCTGATCGGCCGTTACGGGGGCGGCGGGGGGCCCGGCCGCAAAGTTCCGGTCTACGGCGCCGGCAACAGCGCTTGCCACGCCGTCGCGCCAGCGTTCCGTGCCCATCTGGCCGTCGTCGCGGGCGTTGGACAGGTATCCGAGTTCGATCAGGACCGCCGGCACATCGGGGGCTTTGAGCACGGCGAAGGCGGCCGAACGATGGGGCTCGCGCGGCAAAATGTCCGTCGCGCGGGAGAGTTCCGACACCACGGTCTCGGCAAAGCGGGAGGAGCGGTTCATCGTGTCGCGCTGCGCGAGCGCGATCAGGATCGACGCCACGGGACTGTTTTCGCCGGAAAGATCGACCCCGGCGATGACATCGGATTGGTTTTCCTTTCTGGCAAGCGCCGCGGCCTCCTTGTCCGAGCCTGAAGCCGATAGCGTGTAGATCGAAGCGCCGTTCACGCTGGCATCCGGGTTGGAGTCCGCATGCAGCGAAATGAAGAGATCGGCCGCGTGTCCCCGCGCGATGTTCACCCGTTCCGGCAAGGGAATGAAAATATCCGTTTCACGGGTCATGAAGACCGTAAAGCCGTGCTGCTGCAGCACCTTTCGCAACCTCAGTCCCTCGTCCAGGACCACGTTCTTTTCCATCGTGCCGTCGACGCCGACAGTGCCGGAATCGATGCCGCCATGCCCGGGATCGATCACGACGATCTTCTTCTGCTGGGTAAGGACTTCGGTGATCGGGTTCGGAGCGGGAGAGACGGTGGTGGGGGAGGCTTCGCCTTGTGCAGTCGCCTGTGGCGGCGGAAGTGTCGCCACTTTCTCTGCGGCGGCCTCCTTGGCCCGAAGATCGGCCGGCCAGCCTGCCGTTTGTTCGAATTTCGCCTCGGTAGTGGGGAAGAGATCGAGCACCACGCGATAGCCATTACCCCCCTCAGGCGGCAGGATCACGGGATCGGCAGCCCTGACCGGCGCATTGAGGTCGATGACAAACCGGGAATCGCCAGGCCTGAACAGGCCATAACGATAGCTGCGAACCACGCCTGCACCGGAAGGTTTGTCTGCAGCTGCGAGGCGCCACAGAACCTCGGGAAGGTCGATGACGACACGATTCGGATTTGCCAGGGTGAAGACCCGGAACTTTACCGGATCGGACAATTCGACCACGAAGCGCGTCCGGTCGTCGTGCTCGCCGATACGCGCATTGATGACCACGGGAAGGACCTGATTCGCCCCGGTTGTCGCTGCACTGTCGCGCGACGGTGCGACCTGCGGTTGGGAAAGCGGCTGCGAGTCCGGAGAATAGATTGCTGGACGCGGGCCATTCGGCAACGGCGCAGGCCCATCCTGGGCCGCCGCGGTGGCGCAAAGCGCG
>JBEKLK010000065.1:0-12179 GCA_050010235.1 Rhizomicrobium sp. | reverse complement strand
CGCGCGCCGTTGATCCTCGCGCTCGGCAAGACGATCGGCGGCGAGCCGGTGATGGCGGATCTGGCCAAGATGCCTCATCTCCTGATCGCGGGCACCACCGGCTCGGGAAAATCCGTCGCGCTCAATACGATGATCCTCTCGCTCCTCTATCGCTCGCCGCCCGAGCAGACGCGCATGATCCTCATCGATCCCAAGATGCTGGAATTGTCTGTGTACGAAGGAATTCCCCATCTGCTCGCGCCCGTGGTGACCGATCCGCGCAAGGCCGTTATCGCCCTCAAATGGGCGGTGCGCGAAATGGAAGAGCGCTATCGCAAGATGTCGAAGCTGGGCGTGCGCGGAGTCGAAGCGTTCAACGACCGTGTGCGCAAGGCGAAGGAAAAAGGCGAAACCCTCAAGCGCACGGTGCAGACGGGCTTCGACCGCGAGACGGGCAAGCCCGTCTACGAAGACGAAGTGCTCGAGCTCGAGGTGATGCCCTATATCGTCGTGGTGGTCGACGAGATGGCCGACCTGATGATGATCTCGGGCAAGGAGATCGAAGGGGCCGTCCAGCGCCTCGCGCAGATGGCGCGCGCGGCCGGCATTCATCTGATCGCCGCGACCCAGCGCCCCTCGGTCGACGTCATCACCGGCACGATCAAGGCGAACTTCCCCACCCGCATCAGTTTCCAGGTCACCTCCAAGATCGACAGCCGCACCATCCTGGGCGAGCAGGGTGCCGAGCAACTGCTGGGCCATGGCGACATGCTTTACATGATGGCGGGCGGGCGGATCGGGCGCATTCACGGTCCCTATGTGACGGATCACGAAGTCGAAGACGTCGTGCGATTCCTGAAGACCCAGGGCACGCCGGATTATCTCGATGCCGTGACGGAAGAGCAGGACGAAGACGGCGAAGACCCCTATGCGCTTTACGGCGGCAACGGCGAGTCGGGCGACGACCTCTACGACAAGGCGCTTGCCATCGTCGCGCGCGACCGCAAGGCCACCACAAGCTATGTCCAGCGCAGGCTGGAGATCGGATACAACCGCGCAGCCCGCCTGATCGAGCGCATGGAAGAAGAAGGCGTCATCTCCAAGCCCAATCACCAGGGTAAACGCGAAGTGCTGTTACCGGATCACAACAGGGAATGATCCTGCGCCATTAGGCGCGGGTGAAAACCCCGCCGGGGCTGTGGCCCCGCGCACGCCGACGCGATAGACTTTCGGGTAATCCATCCGGAGGGGTCATGTCCTACATCGAAAGATCGCTTGGCTCGGGCGAGAAGCTCGTGGCGCGCGCGCATTTTCACTGGTGGTACAGCCTGAAGGCATGGCTCGCCCTGATTTTCCTCGGCATCTTCATCATCGGGATCATCATTTTTTTTCACCTGATGATCCGCAAATGGACGACCGAGATCGCCGTCACCACCACGCGCTTCGTCGAGAAGAAAGGCGTGTTCACGCTGACGACCAACGAAATCTCGCTGCCGAACATCGAAGGCATTCGCGTGACGCAGAGCTTCTGGGGCCGCGTCCTCGGCTACGGCCATATGCGGATCGAAGGCACCGGCGTCGATGCCATCACGATTCCGGATATCGCGGACCCCGTGGGCTTCCGCCGCGCGATCGAATCGGCGAAAGAAGGCATCAAGAAATAGCGCCGCGTTCGAAGTAAAGCCGTTCGCAATTTGACGGGAGACTTGCAATGAACATTCGTGCGATTGCGATGACGGCGGCACTCGGCTCCGTGTTGGCGACATCCGCTCAGGCCGCAGGCAACGCTGCGAACGGCGCCGGCGTGTTCGACCGTTGCGGCATCTGTCACAGCAACACCAAAGGCGGACCCAACAAGATCGGGCCCAATCTTTTCGGCGTGGTGGGACGCAAGGCGGGCACCTATCCCGGCTTTTCCTATTCCAGCGCGATGGCGAGTTCCGGCATTGTGTGGACGGACGCCAAGCTCGATGCCTACATCGCCGCGCCGTCCACGGTCGTTCCCGGCAACAAGATGCCGTTCGCCGGCATCACCAACACGAACCAGCGCGCCGATCTGATCGCCTATCTGAACACCCTGAAATAGTGGGCATGGATCGAACCCGACACGCGTAAGGAAATCTGCGAACGCGCGATCTGCCACGGAAGATTCCGCCGCGGGACTTGCCCCCAGAAATGATGCGGATTTGGCTGATTTTGGCAGGGTTCTGTCGCCAATTGTGGTTAAAATGGAACCGTGCTACGACTCCTTGGGATTGCGGTCGGATAAGATGTTTGGCTCAATCCATTTGTGGACGATCAGCTTCGGGGGGTGCCTATGTCGCGCGCAAAGATTTCGAATGGTCTCAATTTCGGCAGCGTTCCAGGCGGCATCTTTCTCGTGCGGCAGGATGCGGACCGGAAGGGATCTGTCCTGACGCTCCACTCCTTCCAGAACATCGGCGACGCAAAGAAGCGCGATCTGCAGGCCGCTCTGTCCGACGGCGGCCGCAACCATCTGCGCTTTGCGGCCCATCGCCCGAAAGCCCTCGCCACCACCCAATCGTTGGCGGCGCTTGAGGTTCGTTTCGGCGGCGGCGAAATAGCCTACGATCCGACGGCCATCTTCACGCGTGCGTCGGAGACGGTCCGCTGCACGCAAATGATCCGCGCCGCGCTCGGCCGTAAGGCGGGCAAGTTCTTCCTGCACTCCGAGCGGCGCACGCTCTATGTCGTGCTGAACGACAAGGCTTTCGAGGGACGGGGCCTCCCCTATCGCGCCCAGACCGCCGAAGCGATGGCCGCAATCGCAAAGACCGTCGCGGCATGGAAGGAGAGCGCTCCTTCGGATTTCGAACTGGCAGTCCGCGTCGGCTTCGAGCCGCCGCGCGGCGTACGCCTCGTTGCCGTCGATGAGCATTCCCGCGAGCGGCGCAGCATTGCGGCAGTCACCCGGCTCGCCAAGCGCGTGCGGAAGGCTGCGAGCGCTGTCGCCGTAGGCGCGATGGCAGCGGGCGCTTCTTCGGCGGCCTATGCCGCCGATCCCGATCCGACGGCCGCCGTGTCCACGCCGAACTTCATGCTCATCGGCGAAGGGCAGTATGACTCCGTCGCCCAAGACGATCTGACGCGGGGCAATTTCGGCGTGGAAGGAGCGGTCCCTCTCGGCCACGATTTCGGATTCCAGGCCGAAGGCGGCGTCGGATCCGACAGCTATTGGGGTGGCGCCGCCCATCTTTTCTGGCGCGATCCGAACTGGGGACTGATCGGCGCTTACGGTTCGGCCGAGTCTCTGCAGGGCATTACGATGCAGCGTTATGCCGGACAAGCCGAGTATTATCTCGACCAGATCACGCTCGGCGGCGCCGTCGGCGAGCAGCAAGGCGACGTTTTGCACGGCGTTTTCGGCAGAGCGGATGTCGGCTTTTACGTGTCGCCAAACTTTGTGTTGCGCGCAGGTTTCGAGGGTACGCCGGGCGGCGATTTCGGTCGCGCCGGTTTGGAATTCCAGCCGGCGGCGCACTCGATTGCCGGTCTTTCGCTCTTCGCGGACGCAGCCTTCGGGCGCGGCACACAGATTTCGTTCGGCATCAAATTCCATTTCGGCGAAGCCGGCGAAACGCTCATCTACCGCGATCGGCACGAAGATCCCGAAGACGCGGTCTTCAACGACATGGCGATTGCCGCGGGTGCGCACAAGCACTACACGAAACCCGTTTGACGCTCGGGTTGGCGTTCCGGGACGCTGAGGTTTGAAGCGCGTCTTATTCGGCTGGGAACTGGGCGCGAATCTGGGCCATGCCAAGCCGCTCGCGTGCATCGCGGGTGCGTTGTCGAACGCCGATACGGACCTGTTCGTCGCCGCGCGCGACCTGATGAATGCGCGCATCGCCTTTCGCGGCGTGAACGCACAACTCCTGCAGGCACCGGTCTGGCCCAGTCACCGCCATCTCGGCAGCCAGACCGGCGAAGCCAACTATCTCGACGTTCTGGCCGAAATCGGTTTTGCCGATCCTGCGAAGCTTGCTGCTGTCGTCGGCGGCTGGGTCGCTCTCTTCGATCTCGTTCAGCCCGACGCGCTGGTCGTCGACCACAGTCCGGGCTTGTTGCTGGCGGCTTACCTGCGAGGCATCCCGGCCGTCCAGGTCGGTTCGGGATTCACCGTACCGCCGGTCGAATATGAGCGCTTCCCGCCGATACGCGCGGATCGGGCGCCGGTCATGTCCGAAGGCACGCTTCTTTCGGCAGTGTCGGCAGTTGCGGCGGAATTTGGCGGTGCCGCGCCCCGATCGCTGATCGACATATTTCGAACGCGCGGTCGGGTCGTGTTCGGCTGCCCCGAACTCGATGCCTATCGGCCGTTTCGCCACGATCCCCTGTGCCTGCCGCCCGAGCCCTTGCCGGCATTCGTCGAGCCGCCGATCGAGCCGCGCATTTTTGTTTATCTCGGTCCCGAATTTCCCAGGATCGAAACGCTGTTGCAGAACCTGGCCGAACTGGATGTCCCCCTCGAAATCTATCTCCGTGGGGATATTGCGCCGCTCGGCCGCTTTCTCGCCCTTCGCGGGCATCAGGTGTATGGCGAGCCGCCGCCGCTTGCGGACGTGTTGCCGCGCGTTTCACATGTGATCTGCGGCGCAGGCGCCTTCACCTGTCACGCGGCACTCGCTGCCGGACGCCCGGTTCTGGCCTTACCGCTGCATGGCGAATCCGGACTCAATGCTGCGGCACTCGAGAAACTTGGCGTAGCCAAACGCCTCGAACCGTTAAGCGACGCAAGAGAGATTCGCGCCGGCATCATCGGATTGCTGCGCGACCACGATCTTTTGCGCAAAGCGCGCCTCTGGGCGAAAGTGCTGGCGACACGGCCTCAGCCCGACGGGTTGGTCGCCGCGGTCGATGCCGTCCGTCATTGCATCGAAGGACCGCGCGCAGCGGCGCCCAACCACGACCTGAGGCCCGTCGCCGACGCCATCACGCCGTAAATGCGTCCTTGACGCCCTGCCAATAGGCCATCTTCACAAGGCATGCGAGCGTCGCCGATATGCGCGCCACGAACTCGCTGTCGTGCGCCGCACGCGCCGCCGCCAAGCGTTCATCGAATTCCCAGCGCCACACCGTGCGCCAGCCCGACTGCCAGTGGGTCTGCATGTAATCATGGGCAACCGGAGAGGTGGTCAGCCGGATCAGGCGGCCGTTGGCGAAGCCGTAGCGGCGGTAGCGCCGGCACAGGCCGAAAAATCCTTCTTCTATTTCGTGTCGCGTAAACCAGGCAGGATCGTAAAGACTCCTGACGCCCATCAGCGACAAACGCGTGGCCAGCTCCGTGTCTTCGCCCGCGCCCTGAAAATCCGGAAAACCGAATCCGCCGGTCGATTCGAATACGGAGCGACGAATGGCGACGTTGGCCGTCGGAAAGATGATGGTTCCTCCGGTTTGCGCGGTCGAAGGAATGAGTTCGTGGACGGCCCGGACATGGGCGAAAAAGCCCGGCTTCCGAGGCCATAAGGGCTTCGTGGCGCCCGCCACCAAATCGAGTTCGGGATGTTGGTCAAGCCGGGCTACGATCCAGTCCAGCCAGAAAGGCGGCGGCTCGCAATCGTCGTCGGTGAAGATCAGATAATCGCCGGCCGCCATCCGCGCGGCCGCATTTCGTGCGGCTGCGACACCGACATTTTTCTTGAGTGCGCGATAGCGGATGTGGGCCGCGAATTCCTCCACGACCGCTTCATAGTCGTCGTCATGCGTGCCGTCATTGACGACGATCACTTCGCGCGCCGGTCGATCTTTCAGCTGGGGGACGAGAGCGGAAAGGATCCGCCGCAAGCCCTGAGGGCGGCGATGCGTGCAGATCAGGACGGACAGGGACGCGTCGGCAACCGATACGGATGCCAAGGGCTGCCCGGCGTTTGCGACCCGCGGATATTCGGCCGGCATTGCGAACTCTTCGCGGAGCGGTGCATCGGGAATGATCCTTCTCTCATAGACCGCGGCATCAAGAGCGACGATCCAGCTTCTCGAATTCTCGTCTTCGAGATTGGCCGCACGCATCGACATATTTTCGCCCGTGTTGCGCGTGTAAGCGGCGGCGGGGAAGGGAAATCCCTCCAGCGGCCGGCCCGCGTCGCGCATGCGTTCGAAGACGCGATGATGTCCGCCGCTTTGCGTGCGCAGGTAGAAGGATTCTTCTCCGTCCTTCGTGCCCAGCACATCTTCCGGATCGAGGCGCAACACGAAGGCCGTTCCGCAAAAATGGTGGAATTCGTCGTCGGTGATCTCCCGGATCGGATAATGCGCGAGCACGTTGCGCGCGGTGTCGAATATCAGGCCGTTGCGAACCGCGTAGCCGTTCGGATGGCGGTCCTTGTTCACGTGTTCGACGATCCGGCAGCTGACGAAGTCGTCGTGATCGACGAGCATCAGATATCCGCCGCCGAGGTTTGCGAAGCGCCGCGCAAGCTGCAGCCGCCTCTCGCCGACGTCGCGAATGGCGTCGTGCCAGTCTCGGGGCTGGATTCCGGGCACTGCGACGATCTCCAGCCGATCGTCGACGAAGGAGGGGAGAACCGGTTGATGCGCGGCCGCGACAAGCACGCGAAAATCGTCATGCGTCTGGCGGTAGATCGAGCCCAGCGCCAGCGAGAGGATGTCGTCGAGCCTTTTTCGGTCGGCGACGGAAACGGGGCGGCGAAGGGGAATCGCAAATGTGACAAGCGCAGACTCGAAACGGGGCGATGTCATCATTCAGGCCGTGTGACGTGCCGGTTGCGTCGTCGTTGCGTCGGCAGGCGGGAGCGCTATCCCGAAGGTCTGCGCGACGGGAAGAAGCCGTTTGCGGCTCCAGCCTTCGCCGGGCGCCGTAAAAGGGTGTGCGCGCAGGAAAGGGCCGATCTCTTCGAAAAGTCTCGCGCGACCGAAATGTTCGCGGCCGATTGCGTTCACGGCCGACAGGAGATTCCGCCGCTCGAATTCCACGATGCGGCCGATATGTTCGCGGATTGCGAGCTTGTTGAGATTGCGCGCTGCGATCTCGACGACGGCGTCGCGGACCGCCTCGGGCGAATCCGGCACGACGATTGCGAACGGCTCCTGGTAGTAACGGTCCCGTCCGCCGGTGCTTTCGGTCGAGACCACGGGTATGCCGCACAGGAGATATTCCATCGAAGCGCGCATGGCGCCTTCTTCGGCCGACAGGCACAGTCCGCAACGCGATGCATTGATCTCGCGGGTGACGGTCGTCTTGTCGAGAACGACATGGACACCGCCGCCATGCCGGTGATTGAGGTAATTTGCCCGCGGCAGATGTTCGCGAATCCGGGCTTCGTGAGGCGGCGCCGAGCCGTCGAACTGTGCGTCGTAGAGGAGAGCCAGATTGTCCACGAGGCGAGCCAGCTCGTGACGTTTGTAAGGCTCGAAGCGCGCGTTGTAGATCGCGCCATATTTCGCATCGGAGAAATTGAATGCCGGCAGCGGCTTGAAGATGCGTTCATCGACCAGAATCGTCGAATTGGCTGTGATGCTCGGAACGCCGGCGGCGGATAGTCGCGCCGCATCCAAATCCGTGTTCGCCAGAAACACGATCATTGCTTCCGGCAGAAGGCTCGAGACTCGCTTCCACTCCCGCGCGATTTCCGCGATATCGCCACGATGGAGTGTCCAGCACGCGGAAATGAGGTTGAGGCTGCTCCTGCCCCGAAAAAGCTCCGGCCAGGCGCCGACAAGTCCCAGGGGGGTCGGCAGGTGGCGCTTGGTGAACGTCACCAGGGGATCGACCGACAGAATGCCGGTGTTTTCGAAAGCGGGCATGGCGCATGAACGCACCGGCTTCCATACGCTGTCAATAATGGTTGGGGCCGGGCCCGGCTTGCGTTAGGGTTGGCGTTGGCCCGGTCCGGGCGGATTGGCGACGAAAACCCGATGAGCCTGCAGCCGCCCCGTTTTCTGTATCTCCAAGTCAACAAGCGCTGCAATCTGCGCTGCACGCATTGC
Source organism: Rhizomicrobium sp. (assembly GCA_050010235.1). Classification (GTDB taxonomy): domain Bacteria; phylum Pseudomonadota; class Alphaproteobacteria; order Micropepsales; family Micropepsaceae; genus Rhizomicrobium. Next base: position 4,232 of record JBEKLK010000065.1, on the reverse strand, counting down.
GATTTCTGGATGCGCGACGACGACGGCGCCTCCGACTATCTCGGCGGCGCACGGCTTGCCGAGGTGATCGAGGAATTCAGCGAGATGAATCCGCGCGGCGCGACCGTGTTGTGCGGCGGCGAGCCGATGCTCAGCCTGGATCGCTATTTCGAAATCACGGCACTGAGCCGGCAGCAGGGCTTGCGGTCGCTCTCCGTCGTCAATGGAACGCGCATTCGTACGCCGGAGATGGCGCGGCGCATGATCGCCGAAGGCCCGGATGAAATCTCGATCTCCATCAACAGCAACAATCCCGAAATACACGACAGGACCCGCGGCATCGCGGGCGCGTTCGACAAGGCGGTCGCGGCGGTGCGGCTCCTGCTGGAAGCGCGACGGGAGATGGGCAATTCCGCCACGCGCATCTATGTGATGGGCCTTGTCTTCGACGAGAGCTATCGCGATCTCGAGGCGTTCTATGATTTCGTGCTGAACAATCTGGGCGCCGACAAGCTGAAGCTCAATTTCCTGCAACCTTCGTTCGGACACGACAAGAACGGGGACGCGTTCTTTGCCGATCACGCAAGGCTCGATGCCGACGAATTGGTGGACATCATCAAGCGGTGCAACGCGCGCTTCAAGCTTGGACTGAACCCGATCTGGCTAAAGCAGGTCGGCATGTATTTCAGATCGCTCGCCGCAGCGCAGAATCTGGATGAGGGCTGGGGCTCCGCCGCGCGCACGAGCGAGCACATCTGCAACACCTATGAGCGCAACATCATGGTCGACCACTATGGTTTTGCACGGCTTTGTTTCGCGAACGGATTTCGCGGCATCGCGCTCGAACGCTTTGGCGATTTGAGGCGTTTCTGGAACACGGCCAACGACATCCGTCAGGAAATGGCTTCCTGCAACCGGCTCTGCGGGATCAGTCACAGCGTGCGCCGGGAAACGAGCACGCTCGCCTCGCGCGACGCGACGCAGATCGTCGACCGCGGCGTGCTCCTGCGCATGCGCGAGGCGATAGAGCAGCCCTGAGGCTTCGATGGCTGGGGCTGTTCAAAAACAGCATTTGGTGACCGCATCAGCCATGTGCGGCGGAATGACGCATTATCCGTTCTTTTTGCAGTGCAGCACAAACATTCCGGCTCCCGCCAAGGCCCTACATTCCAGCCCCCAGGCCATGACGGTTCGTTGACAGGAGGCGTGCCACTTGCCTAGTTTTTGCGCCGCACAACAGACGGCGGCCGACAAGAAGCCCGTCGCGCGAGAAACTCGCTCAGGCACGGACCACGGACACAGGCCGTTTTTCGGGGAAGGCATTCTGACACCATGAAGGTTCTCGTCCCGGTCAAACGGGTGATCGACTACAACGTGAAGGTTCGCGTGAAAGCGGATCAAACCGGCGTCGATCTGGCCAATGTGAAAATGTCGATGAACCCGTTCGACGAGATCAGCGTCGAGGAAGCGGTTCGCCTGAAGGAAAAAGGCAAAGCGACGGAAGTGATCGCCGTGTCCATCGGGCCCCAGGCGGCGCAGGAAACCATCCGCACCGCGCTCGCGATGGGCGCCGACCGCGGCATCCTCGTGAAGACCGACGGCGACGTGGAGCCTTTGGCGGTGGCGAAAATCCTCAAAGCCATATGCGATGCGGAGCAGCCGGGCCTCGCGATTCTCGGCAAGCAGGCCATCGACGACGATTCCAACCAGACGGGCCAGATGCTGGCCGCGCTCCTCGGCTGGCCGCAGGCGACATTCGCCCACAAACTGGACATGGGCGACGGTACGGCCCAGGTCGAGCGCGAAATCGACGGCGGCTTGCAGACGGTCGAGATCAAGCTGCCGGCCGTGATGACCACCGACCTGCGTCTCAACGAGCCGCGCTACGCGTCGCTTCCCAACATCATGAAAGCCAAGAAGAAGCCGATCGACGAAAAGACGCCGGCCGATTACGGCGTCGACGTCACGCCGCGGCTGAAGGTTCTCAAAGTGACCGAACCCGCGAAACGCCAGGCCGGCGTGAAGGTGAAGACGGCCGCCGAGCTCGTCGACAAGCTCAAGGAAGCGGGAGCGATCTGATGACCTCGCTGGTGATTGCAGAACACGACAACAAAGTCCTGAAGGACGCGACGGCGAAGACCGTGAGCGCCGCGAGCCAACTGGGCGCGCCGGTTCACGTGCTCGTCGCGGGCGATGGCTGCGACGCCGTCGCACAAGCCGCCGCGAAATTGCCCGGCGTGGAGAAAGTTCTCGTCGCCGAAGCGGCCTATCTCGCGAAAATGGTCGCCGAGCCGATGGCGGCGCTGATCCTGGGTCTCGCGGACACGTACGACGCGATCCTCGCGCCCGCCACCACCAACGGAAAGAACTACATGCCGCGCGTGGCGGCGAAGCTCGACGTGCCGCAGATTTCGGAAATCCTGGCCGTCGAATCGCCTGAGATTTTCCGTCGTCCGATCTATGCCGGCAATGCGATCCAGACCGTGCAAGCAGCACCCGGCAAAAAAATCATCACCGTGCGCACCACGGGATTCAAAGCGACCGAAGGAACCGGCTCCGCTGCGATCGAGAAGATCTCGCCGCCGGCAGATCCCGGCATCTCGAAATTCGTGGGCGAAGAGCTGTCGAAATCCGAACGGCCCGAACTCACTTCCGCCAAGATCATCATCTCCGGCGGACGCGGCATGCAGTCGGGCGAGAATTTCCACCTGCTGGACAAGATCGCGGACAAGCTGCACGCGGCCGTCGGCGCGAGCCGCGCCGCGGTCGACGCGGGCTTCGTGCCGAACGATTACCAGGTCGGGCAGACCGGCAAGGTCGTGGCGCCCGAGCTTTATATCGCCGTGGGAATCTCCGGCGCGATCCAGCATCTCGCCGGCATGAAGGATTCCAAGGTCATCGCCGCCATCAACAAGGACGAGGAAGCGCCGATCTTCCAGGTCGCCGATTACGGCCTGGTGGCCGATCTGTTCAAGGCGATCCCGGAGATGGATCAGGAACTGACAAAGCTGGGTTACTAGACGTTTTCGTTAATGCGGGAAGCCTACCGTCCGTTGGGGGACGGATCGTCGGATTCGAAAGAGCGGAGCCACGGAGCGGCCATGAGTATTGAGCGTGTCGGCATCATCGGTGCGGGACAGATGGGCGGGGGAATTGCCCATGTCTGCGCATTGGCGGGATACGATGTGATCCTTGAAGACGTCAACGCGGAGGCGCTCTCGCGCGCCAAGGGGCTGATCGAGAAGAACCTTCACCGCCAGGCGGCGCGCGGCCTGATCAAGGACGACACAATCGATCCGGCTCTGAAGCGGATTTCCACCTCCCAAAGCCTCGACGATTTCAAGGATCGCGATCTCGTCATCGAGGCGGCGACAGAAGACGAAAGCGTCAAGCGCAAGATTTTCCAGGACCTGTGTCCGCGCCTGACCGAAAAAACCTTGATCGCGACGAACACCTCGTCGATTTCCGTGACGCGGCTTGCCGCCTCGACGGATCGGCCGGAACATTTCATCGGTCTGCATTTCATGAATCCCGTGCCGATGATGCAGCTGGTGGAAGTGATCCGCGGCATCGCCACCGACGACGGTACGTTCCAGGCGGCGCTCGAAATCGTCAAGCGCGTCGGCAAGACCGTCGCTTACGCCGAAGATTTTCCGGCTTTCATCGTCAACCGCATCCTGATGCCGATGATCAACGAGGCCGTCTACACGCTCTACGAAGGCGTGGGAAACGTCGATGCGATCGACACCGCCATGCGGCTCGGCGCCAATCATCCGATGGGTCCTCTCCAGCTTGCGGATTTCATCGGCCTCGACACCTGCCTCTCGGTCATGCAGGTGCTTTACGAAGGCCTCGCGGATTCCAAATATCGTCCCTGCCCGCTGCTGGTGAAATATGTCGAAGCCGGCTGGCTCGGCCGCAAGACCGGTCGCGGCTTCTACGACTACCGCGGAGAGCATCCGGTTCCGACGCGGTAATAGGCCTGCCCCGCGCCGAATTTCTCCTCTCCCGCGGGGGAAACGACGATTTTTCAGCCGCAACCGCGCGTGCTTTGACATCTTCAAAACCCGGCACTATCCCCGCCGTATGAGCGACTATGTATCCCTCAACCGCGCGTTCTGGGACGAGCTGGCCGAGCGCCATGTCGAATCGGATTTCTATGCGACGGCGCGATTCCGCAAGGGCGAGAATATCCTGGATTCGCTGGTGCGCGAGCGAATCGGAAACGTCGCTGGCAAGCGGTTGCTGCATCT
>JBEKLK010000064.1:0-24129 GCA_050010235.1 Rhizomicrobium sp. | reverse complement strand
ACGATCTTGAAGTAATCGATGTCGATCAGGAGGACCGAGACGACAAGTTCTTCGTCGTCCGCGCGGGCAAGCGCCTCGCGCAGTGAATCGTACAGGAGCGTGCGATTGGCCAGGCTGGTGAGCGCGTCGTGCCTGGCAAGATGCACAAGCTGCTGCTGCGCTTCACGGCGCTGCGTGACGTCTTCGATAATTTCCACGATCCAGGGATTTTTGCCCGACGGATTGGTGATCGGGAACGATCGTGCGTGGACCCAGCGCTCGGTTTGGTCGGGATGAACGACGCGATACTCGTTGTCTGCCTGTCCATCGCGAGCCTTGCGCCGATCGTGCGTCAACCACAGAAGATCGTCGTGATGGATCGTCTTGAATACCTTCTCGAGCGGATCGCCGCTGCTCGCGTTTATGCCGCTCAGTTTCTGCCATGCGGGATTGGCGTACTCGATCGTCTGTTTCTCCTCGTCCCGGATCCACAGCGCTTCGGGGATATTGACCGCGAGTTCGCGAAACATTTCCTCGCTGCGGCGCAGTTCGGCCGTTCTCTCCAGCACCGTCCGTTCGAGAAATTCATTGTGATGCAAGGCTTCCTGCTGGAGTTGGCGCACCTGGAGCACATAATGGATACGGGTCATCACTTCGGAGTGTTCGAACGGCTTGCTGATGAAGTCGTTGGCTCCGGACTGCATGGCGCGAAGTTTGTGATTGGGTTGCGCCGTAATCACGAGAATCGACGGCTGAGCGGAGACTTCCGATTCTCGCAACGCAGCCATCACCTCGAATCCGTCCATCCGCGGCATCAGCAGATCGAGCAGGATCAAGTCATAGCGATTGTCGAGATGCATATCGCAAACGATGGTCGAATCCGTGGTGGACGCGACGTTCAGATAGCCCGCGCGTTGCAGCATCATTGTGAGTAGCTGAACATTGGCGTGCTGGTCGTCGACGACGAGGATTTTGCTGGAGAGAATTGTCGCTGGGTTCACCATGGTGTCATGCTGCCTTTGGCGCTGACTGTTGCATATTGGAAGCCAGCGCGAGATCCAACGTGTCCAGCAATTCGTCAACCTTGATCGGCTTTGTGAGATATTTGAAGAAACCGGCGGCCAAACCCCGCTCGATATCGCGCGGGCTGGCGTTTGCGCTGAGCGCAATGACGGGAATATGTGCCGTCGCGGTTTCCCGCCTCAGTACGGACAAGGCTTTGACGCCGTTCGTTCCGGGCAAATTAATGTCCATGAGTATGACGTCCGGCAGATGCGCGCGCGCGAGTTCGATGCCAAGATCGCCGGTGCCTGCGGTCAGAAGCCGCAAATCCGCGCGGCGCGCAAACAGCATCTCGACCAGTTTCAGATTGGCCGGGTTATCCTCGACATAGAGAACCGTTCGCATGGGTGCGGAATCGTTGGCGTGAACGCCGGATGCGCCGGTGGAATCGGCGCTCGTGAGTTCGGCGAGTGCGGACGAGGCTCCGGCGAAGTCCACCCAGAATTTGGTTCCCACATTGACAGTGCTCTCGACACCGACCGTCCCGCGCATCGCTTCGACCAGGCGCTTGGTCACGACGAGTCCGATGCCCGTCCCTTGTTCGACGCCGACTTCCTGTCCAAGGCGATTGAACGGCTGATACAGTTGTGCCAGTTTTTCCGGCGTCAGACCCATTCCCGTGTCCGTCATGCTCGTGCGAATCTGTCCGTCGGGACAGGCAATGCACTCGACGACAATGGAGCCATTCACGCGATTGTATTTGATGGCGTTGGAAATGAGATTGACGAACACTTGCCTCAGCCGCGTTCTGTCGGCCATCACAAAGCAAGGCTTCTCAAATGCGGGGAATTTCATCGCGATGCCCCGCTTCCGGGCGAGCGGCTCCAACATTGCGTGACAATCGGACAGGACCTCGCCAAGCGATACCGGTTCCGGCGACAGCGTCAGTTTCCCCGATTCGATCAATGAGAGATCGAGCACTTCGTTGATCAAGGTGAGCAGATACCAGCCCGCCTGCAGGATCTGATCGATGCTCGCCTTCTGATTGGCCGTGGGCACCGGAGAATCTGAGGCCATCAGTTGCGCGAAGCCCAGAATGGCGTTGAGGGGCGTGCGCAATTCGTGGCTCATGCTGGAAAGAAAATCCGATTTGGCGAGATTGGCCGCTTCGGCGGTCGTCCTTGCCTCATTCAAATTGGCTTCGACGCGTCGACGCTCGGTCATATCCCGCGCCAGTTTGGCGAAGCCGCGCAACGTGCCGGTGGAATCGCGTATGGCCGTGATGGCGACGTTAGACCAGAATCGCGTTCCGTCCTTACGCATGCGCCAGCCTTCGGCCTCGAACCGGCCGGTGTTCGCGGCTTCCCTGAGCGCGTGCTCGGGTTCGTGCGCGTCGATGTCTTCCTGCGTGAAGAAGCGCGAGACGGGCTGACCGATGATTTCCGACGCCTCGAAACCCTTGATGCGCTGCGCACCGACATTCCAGCTCTTCACGCGCCCTTCCTCGTCGAGCATGACGATGGCGCAGTCGGTCACGCTTTCGATCATCAGCTGAAAACTTTCTTCCGCCCAGAGGCGCTTGACTTCCGCTTCCTTGCGGGCGGTGTTGTCCGTGGCAATGAGCAGGTATCCGATGATCGGACCATGATCGGTGCGCAATGCGGTGACCGACACAATGGCAGGGAACTTGCTCCCGTCCTTGCGGATGTAAGTCAGTTCGTAAATGTCCTCGATTCCGCGAGCCGCCTTGAAGACCAAAGCCTCGAATCCCGGCGCGATCGTCGATGCCTGGTCTTCGCTGAGGGCGGCGGCGCGCGCGCTCAACTCCAGCGGATCGGATATGTCGGCCGGCGTAATCCGGTCTACGACCTCGGAAGCCGCATAACCCAGCATGAGTTCGGCGCCCGCATTGAAAAGCTGAACGATGCCTTTTTCGTCGGTGGCGATGACCGAGAAATTGGAACTGTTGAGGATGGCCTGCTGCAAGGCGCCGGATTTCACGATCAGTTCATCGACCCGGACTTTGGCTAGGCGGACGATATTGGTCTCCCGTGCCAGGCCGGATTTCGTTTCCTCGTTGGAATACATGGGTTCCCCGATTGCGACGCGGCGTTCCCGGATGGAACTGGGCCACGATTTGCGATGCTTCGTAAGTAATGGGGCGCATGCGATGCATAACTCGTGAAGACGTTGCATTGTGGTCGTCAGTAGTTGTACGTACGCGCCGGCGTTCGTACGAAGGCAGTCAATGAATCGTTATTCGAAAACACGGAAATGCCGGATCGTGCGGATTGTATCGTCACCATGGGGCTCGCAGCGGCTGACGCGCTTGGGGCCAAATTCGAGGACGTGCTAAAAGACCGGACTGCCGATCGGCCCGGACATCGACGGAGACAAAAGTGACCGACAAGATCAAAAAAACCGATGAAGAGTGGCGCAAGGAATTGTCGCCGACGCAATTCGCCGTGACCCGCCAGAAGGCGACCGAAAGGCCCTATACCGGCGAATACGACAAGACGACCACGCCGGGAACTTACCGCTGCATCTGCTGTGGCGAGACGCTGTTCGAATCCGACGCCAAATTCGACGCCGGATGCGGCTGGCCCAGTTTCACCAAACCCGCCGTGGCCGGCCACGTCGCCGAAGAAGCGGATCGCAGCCACGGCATGGTCCGCACGGAAGTGATGTGCGCCAAATGCGACGCGCATCTGGGCCATGTGTTCGAGGACGGTCCGGAACCCACGGGCCTGCGCTATTGCATCAATTCGGCGTCGTTGAAGCTGGACCCGAAGAAATAGGTGCCGCCGCAATTTCGATCAGGTGAAGGGGTTGGGGCGCGCTAGATTGCGACGCCGGCAAACGAAGGAACCCCTCATGCAACTCGCCGCCAAGGCCGTCTGGGTGATCGAACGCAATCTGGGAAGCGACCTCACGCTGAAGGGGATCGCGGAGTCCTGCCGCGTTTCGCCGTTCCATCTCGCGCATGCCTTCGGCGCCGCGACGGGGCAATCGGTCATGAACTATGTGCGCAGCCGCCGGCTGAGCGAGGCCGCGCGCAAACTGGCAGACGGCGCGCCGGACATTCTCGGCGTGGCGCTCGACAGCGGTTACGCCTCGCACGAAGCGTTCACGCGGGCTTTCAAGGAACAGTTCGGCGCGACGCCGGAAACCGTCAAGCGCAACCATTCCACGGCGTCGCTCGCGCTGGCAGCGCCGCTCGATTTGCCCGAAGGCCGGCTCGCGAAGCTCGACGAACCGCAGATCGTGAAAGGCGATGCAATGTCCGTGGTGGGGCTGGTCGAACGCCAGGCCTTCGGCGCGCCGTTGCGCATCACCGCGCAATGGCAGCGTTTCATGGCGATGTACGGTCTCATCGAACGGAAGACGGCGGAAATTCCCATCGGGGTGAGCTGCAATCTCGATGAAGACGGCACGTTCGAATATGTCTGCGGCGCGGAAGTGGCGCGTGGCTGCGACGTGCCGTCGGGTCTCAGGAAGATCGCGATCCCGGCCCAGACCTATGCCGTGTTCCAGCATCTCACCCACATCGCGGGGATCGGTAACACCTATCTCGCTATCTGGAATTCCTGGCTCACGGACCACAATCGCATCGCGGCCGACGGACCCAGTATCGAGCGCCACAAGAAGACGTTCGACCCGCGGACGGGCGAAGGCGGCGTGGAAATCTGGATACCGCTGGCGGAGTGATCAGGTCCCCGTGAAATTGCCTGCGCGGCGCTCGGCCACGGCGCGGACGCCTTCGGCGAAGTCGGCGGTTTTGCGCAAGGCCGATTGCTCGGCGAATTCGAAATCGGTCTGCGATTTCACCTTGGCCGCGAGTTCGCGGCGCATTGTGGCGCGCGTAGCCTGAACGGCGAGGGGCGCATTCTCCGCAAATTCGCGCGCGAGCGTCAATGCTGCGTCCTTGAGCGAAGCGAGCGGTGCGATCTCGTCCACGAGACCCCAGGCAAGCGCTTCATCGGCCTTGATACGCCGTCCCGTCAGGCACATCAGCGCGGCGCGCTGCTCGCCGATCACGCGGGGTAGAGTATGCGTGATCCCGAAGCCCGGATGGAATCCCAGCTTGACGAAATTGGCCGTGAAACGCGCTTCCGGCGCGGCCACACGGAAATCCGCGACCAATGCAAGGCCCAGACCCGCACCGACGGCCGCGCCCTGGACGGCGGCCACGATCGGCTTCTTCACGGAAAACAACCGTACCGCTTCGATATAGAGCGCGCTGATGCCGGTGCCGCCATCGGCATGGGCGATACCGGTCGGCGCCGCCAAATCCGCGCCTGCGCAAAAGCTCTTGCCGGCCGTCGTGAGCACGGATGCGCGCAAATCCCGTTCCGCATCCACGATGGCCAAAGCATTGGCGAGATGATGCATCAGCTCGACGGTGACGTGATTGTGGGGCGGACGGTTGATTTCCAGAATTGCAACATGGCCGTCGCGCTGCAGCGTCACTTCGCCGAATGTTTTGACGTCCGTCATCGTCTTGCTCCCAGGAGGTTTCGCGCGACGACCCATTTGTGCACTTCGGTCGGGCCGTCGTAAATGCGCATGGTGCGAAGCTTCGATGCCATCAATTGCAGCGGCAGTTCCTTCGTCATCCCCATGGCGCCATACATCTGCATCGCATGATCGACGATTTCCCACGCCATTTCCGTCGCGAAGGCCTTGATCATGGAGATTTCGAGGCGCGCGTCGCGGCCCGTGTCCAGCTTCCAGGCGCAATCATAGGTCATCAGGCGCGTGGCGTGGATCTTCGTAGCGGCGTCCGCCACCCACCATTGCATTGCCTGGCGTTCCGCGAGCGGATGGCCGAACGTTACCCGCAGCGGCGCATATTCGCACATCATGTCGAGCGCGCGCTGCGCCATGCCGATGGACCACGCCGCCATTTCCAGCCGGCGCGTTCCGAGCCGCAGCTGCATGGGCGCGAAGCCCTGGCCTTCCGTGCCCAGCAGCTTCCACCCTTCCACCTTGCAATCTTCGAGTGCGATCTCATAGGTGTAGGCGCCGCCGATCATGGGAATGCGGCGCAGCACGTTGAACCCCGGCGTGCCCTTGTCCACGAGAAACGCCGAGATGCCGCCGCGCGCGCGTTTCTCCCGGTCGGTCACCGCCATCAGAATGGTGAAGTCCGCATGATCAGCGCGGCTGATCCAGATCTTGCGTCCGTTGATGATCCAGTCTTCGCCGTTGCGTTCGGCGCGCGTCGTCATTGCGGCAGGATCGGAGCCTGCGCCCGGCTCCGAGATGCCGATGGCCGACACCGTTTCGCCGCGCACATAAGGTGCGAGATAGGCTTCGCGCTGGCGTTCGGTGACGGTCGCCATCAGCATGCGCAAATTGGGCGAATCCGGCGGCAGGGTGTAGGGCGTGATGGTGCGGCCCAGTTCTTCATTGACGCCGAAGAGCGCCACGGCCGGCAGATCCGTGCCGCCGATATCCGTCGGCGCATCGAGGCCCCAAAGGCCCAGCCGCTTCGAGATTTCGTCGATGCGTTTGTGCTCGGCCGCGGGCAGGAACATGCCCTGACCGGCAGCTTCGCGCGCCAGCACGCCTGCTTCCAGCGGCAGCAATTCGTCGGTCACGAAACGGTTCACCAGATCCTTCAGCATCCGGTGTTCTTCGGCCAGTTCGAACTCCATGGTCCTCACGCCTTCTCTGATACGGGATTGTGCTGAATGATGGCGGCCTTGGCCAGCAGGTTCGCGATCTCGCTGTCGTCAAAACCCGCTTCGCGCAGCAATTCGCAACTGTGCTCGCCCAGGGTGGGCGCGGGACGGCGCACGCTGGCGGGCGAGCCGGAAAACTTGGTCGTCGGGCGGACATAGCGGAGCCGACCTTCGGTGGGATGCTCCATCGTTTGAAACAGCCCGGTCGCTTTCAGCTGCGGGTGATCGGGCAAATCGTCCAGACTGTAGATGGGCGTTGCCGGAATATCGGCTTCGGTGCAGATCGCCATCCAGTCCGCGGTGCTGCGCGTGCGGGTGATCTCGCCGAGAGCCTTGTAGAGCGCCTGAATATTTGCGTTTCGCGTCTGCCGGTCGCCGGCGCCGAGAGTCTCCAGAATATCCGGTCGGCCCGCCGCCTTCAGAAATGCTTTCCATTGTTCTGCCGTATAGGGCAACAGCGCGATGTATCCGTCGGATGTGGGCGCCGGTTTGCGCCCGCCCGCCAGAAGGCGCGCATAGCCGGCCCGAGCGGTCGGCGGTTCGAATGTCAGGCCACCCAGATGCTCCGCCAGCATGAACGCCGTCATCGTTTCCAGCATCGGCACTTCGACATATTGGCCGCGGTTCGTGCGCGCGCGATGAAACAAGGCCGCGAGCACCGCGTTGACCACCGCCATGCCGGCGGTCTTATCGGCGACGAGCGTCGGAACATAGTCCGGCCGCTCGCGTCCGATGCTGGCGATGGATGCGAGTCCGCACGCGGCCTGGATGATGTCGTCGAAGGCGGGTTTGTCGCGATCGGGTCCGTCCTGATCGAAGCCGGTCGCGGCACAATAGACGATATCCGGGCGGATCGCCGCCACGGCATTGTAGCCGAAGCCCAATCGCTCGATCGCTTCCACGCGCATGTTGTGAACCAGCACGTCGATCGTGGGTAATATCCGGCGGAGAGCGGCGGCACCTTCCTGGGTACCCAGGTTGATGCACAATGAGCGCTTGTTGCGATTGAGTGCGAGAAAGATCGAACTCATGCCGGGATGACGCGAAACGCCGTTGGCGCGCATCATGTCGCCGGCGGGCCCTTCGACCTTGACGATATCCGCGCCGTAATCGCCCAGAATCTGCGTCGCCAGCGGACCGAGCACGACCGACGTCAGATCAAGCACGCGAATTCCCGCGAGCGGGCCGGCAGGTTGCGTGGCATCGGGGTTGGGCATTGCCACACTGCGCTATCATGCCACCCGAAACATCTGCAAGGATCGCGGCGCTTCGCCGGTCATTTTCACATATATGAAAGACGGCAATCAGGCATTCTTGCGCTTCGTTTTTTGCGCGGGCGGCAGGAATTCCCGGAACCCGCGGCGCATCGCCTCGAGGATCGCGGCCTGCTTCCGTTCGAGCTGCCGCACGGAACCGGCCACGCCGATCGCAAAGCTGCGTGCGAATGCGCCTTCGGGAAGCAACATCGCAATGATGCCCGTGCCCCTGCGGACGCTGTGTTTGGAAAAAACATAGCCGTTGCGCCGCGCTGCCGCCACGTTGCGTCGGAGCGCTGTGCGGTCGACACGCTGTCCGGCCTCGATGTCGATGCGGCGGCACAGCTTTTCGATCTCCGCATCGGATCGGCAGCTGAGCAGCAGCCACCCCATCCCCGAGGTGGCGAGTGGGCGCAGCGTACCGGGCGGCACGGCGACCTGAAGCGGCTCGCCCGAGTGAACCGTGTGAATGTACTGGGCGTGGAGATCGCTTTGGGTGGCCAGCATGATCGTCTCGCCGGTCGCGGCACGGAGATGCGCCATCAGCTGCAGGACTTCGCCTTTGCCGAACAGCGCGTCCTGCACCCATTGTCCGAGAAACGCGATGCGCATCGTGGGAAAATAGCTGCGCGTCGCGCGGTCGTAATCGAGATAGCCCAGCGCCACGAGACTCTTGAGCAACGCCGCGCCGCTTGAGGGTGCGTAGGCGAACGCCGTGCAGATATCCTTCAGCGACAACGGCCGGCGTTCCCGGTCGAACATCTCCAGCACTTCGAAAACGCGCCGGGCGGATTTGACGACGGACTCGCTCATGGCAAGCGAGATTACGGCTCAGTGCGCGAAGGTGCGCGCATATCGGGATGAAACCAAGCCTTTGACAAACCACCAAATAATACCGCTAGAAGCCTTATTTTGATGTACATATTGACACGTATAGGGTAATATAAGGTATAAATTCCTGGTCGTCAGGGTATTTTGAGGAATGCCATGTCCCAGGAGCTTTATTCCGTCGATCAGGTCGCGGCCCATCTGGGCCTGCATGTGCGGACCGTGCGGAATTACGTGCGCGACGGGCGGCTCAAGGCCGTTCGCATCGGCAAGCAATACCGAATTGCGCGCGACGATATTGAAGCTTTGACGGGCCGTCCGCTGGAAGCGCTCGCCCGCGATGCCGTGCGGCGCCATCGCCACGTCGACGTATCGAGCATCGTCGAGGTCGACGCGATCGATCCCGAAGCCGTGAGCCGCGTGACGAATTTTCTCATGGCCGCAGCGAATGGCCGCCGCGCCGGCGACGAGAAATTGCGCATCGAGACGATCCACGAACCGGAGCGCGCACGCCTGAAGATCATCATCGTGGGTGGTCTCGATGCCAGTGCTGCGCTGCTGAAGGTCGTCGGCGCGATCGTCGAAGCCCGCGCATGAGTGCGATCTACAAATCCGAAGCGGGTGCGCGTGCGGTCGAAGCGCGCTATCGCGAATTCCTCGGCCATTGGCCCGTGCCCAGCCGGCAGTTCAGCGTGCCGACGTGCCAGGGCGAAACCTTCATTGTCGCGTGCGGCCCGGAAGCGGCCCCGCCTGTCCTGCTGTTCCACGGCTCGGGCGCCAATTCGACGGCGTGGTTGGCGGACATTGCAACCTGGTCCGCATATTTTCGCGTCTATGCCGTCGATATGATCGGCGAGCCCGGCCTGAGTGCGCCGTCGCGTCCACCGATCGCGTCGGATGCCTATGCGCTGTGGCTTGACGATGTGATGGCGGCGCTGGGGCTCAGGCGCGCGTCGATCGTGGGCGTATCGCTGGGCGGCTGGCTCGCGCTCGATTACGCGACGCGCCGGTCCGAGCGCGTGGAGAGGCTCGCGCTGATGTGTCCGGCCGGTATCGGTCGCCAGAAGAAATTTCTGCTCAAAGCGCTGCCGCTGATGCTGCTGGGTTCCTGGGGCACGCGCAAAGTCCGCGAAATGGTGTTCGGCCGTGCGCATGCGCAGTTGTCACCCGGACAAACCCGGATGCGTGACTTCGTGGTGCTGATCTTCAGGCATTTTCGCCCGCGCATGGTGAAGCTTCCCGTATTCGGCGACGACGCGCTCAAGCGGCTGGCCATGCCGGTGCTCGCGATCATGGGCGGCAAAGACGTGATGCTGGATTCCGCCGAAACGTGCGCACGGCTCGCACGCAACGTTTCCCAGGCCGACATTCGCTTTCTGCCGGACGCGCGGCATTACATTCCGGGGCAGACGGCGACGATCCTGGAATTCCTGCGGGCATCGAGTCTCGGGGAGCGCAGACTCCAGCCCACTTCATTGGCCAGTTAAAGGGAGCCCCGAAGCCGTTGGTAATGGAAATCCCGAGGCTTTTTAGAGTGTCGCGAGCCATTGCAGGAGATGGTCCGTCACCGCGTTGGCGCGCTCCTGTTGGGTCCAATGTCCGCAACCTTCCAGCAGATGCGCGCCGCGCAGGTCGGTCACATGATTGCGCATGGCGGCGATGGGATCACCGCGACCCAGCATGTTGAACGCAGGGTCCCGTGTGCCCGATATGAACAGGGCCGGTTGCGCGATCTTGCGCTCGGCGAAGCCGCGCAGGAATTCGAAATCGCGTTCGTGGTTGCGATAGCGGTTGATCGGTCCGCGGAATCCGGAGCGCTCGAACTCGCCCACATAATAATCGAGGTCGGCCGGCGTGAGCCACGCGGGGAAAGGCTCGGGATCGACGAGCCCGTCCAGCAGCTTTGCACCCAGCTTCTTGTTTGCGGGCCAGGTGCCATCGGGCGCATCGCCGGAGATCGCGAAATATAACTTGCGCAGGAAATCGCGGGGGTTGGCCTCCGCTTCGGCTTCCGCCACACCTTCCTGCTGGAAATAGACCTGATAGAAGAACAACCCGCGTTTGGTGAAGACGTCGTTGACCACGTCAATGAACGAACGCGCGCCGATGCCCAGATAGGGCACCGACAGCGCACAGACCGCACGCACGCGCTCCGGGTGAACGAGAGCGGTGTTCCACACGATCGGCGCACCCCAATCGTGGCCCAGCAATATCGCGCGTCCATCCGGGCTCAGCGCTTCGGCAATCCCCGCCACATCGGCGATCATGCGTTCCATCGCATAGGCTTCGACCGGAAACGGTTTGTCGGAGCCGCCATAACCGCGCACGTCGATGGCGCAGGCGGTGAAGCCCGCGTGCGCGACCGGGCCGATCTGGTGCCGCCAGGAATACCAGGATTCGGGGAATCCATGGACCATGATCACGAGCGGGCCGCGGCCTTCGATCGCCACGCGAAGTCTGACATCGGCCAATTGAACGAACTGGAATTCGGGCACGCGTCGCTCCTCAATAGATAAGCCGGCCGCAGCGACACCTAACCTGCAAGCGCCGCGCCCACAAGCGGCGCGTCATCATTGTCTGCTGAAATCGGCCATCGCGGAAGCGAACGTTCAAATCCGTTCGACAGATGTGTTAGGATCGGACGGAGATTATCCCTGGCGGAGCCACCGTGAAAACCACCCGAAAAAAGAAGGCGCGCGCACCCGCGAAGAAATCGAAAGCGAAACAAACGCGGACGTCTGCGGCCAGGAAATTGTCTGCCACGCTTCTGGACGCACGGCTCGACCGCGAACTCGAAGGTACGTTTCCTGCGAGCGATCCGCTCGAATTGACCGAACCCGGCGGCGACCGGAAATCTCCCGCGCGGCGCAAGAAACGCCGGCGATCATGACGACGGCCGCGCCTCAGATTCTCACCTTCGCCGCGTCGTAGACGTCCATCCTGTCGGAGATTTCGTTCGCGGGCGACGCAAGTTCGCGCAGGCGTCGCGCAAAGGCCCGCGATTCCGGCACGGCGAAATGTTTGCGCAACGCGTCCGTGTCCGCCCATTGTTCGAAGAACATCAGCCGCAACGGGTTTTCGCAATCGACATGGACGTTGTGTGAAACGCAGCCCTCTTCGGTCCGCGACCGGCGCACATGTTCGAGACTGATGCGCGTCATCTCCGCAAGTGTCCCGGGCGAGGCTGTGGCAGTGCCGGTCACGATGACCATGTTGGACCTCCGGGCTCAGGACCCACTATTTCGCCACGGCAACTTTTGCACGCCTCCACGGTGAAGTTCTGCTTCTGGTCTTCCGGCGCGGAGAAGAGGGTCCGTATCACCGGATTGAGCGGCGCGGCCATCGAGGCTTCGCCGAAGATCAGAAATTGCACATAGTCGGCGTAGCGCTCGTGCTGCGGCGTCAGCGCGAGGGGAGTCGGTCCGTATTTTTGCGTCAGATAATGCATGATCGCGGTGGATTCGCTCATCGCCGTCCTGCCGTCGCGGATAGCCGGCAGTTTCCCCGAAGGATTGGCCGCGAGCAATTCCGCGCTCGGTTTGCCGAGCGTCTCAGCCTTGATCTCGTAGGGAAGCCCCATTTCCTCGGCGAGCCACAGGATGCGAATGGATCGCGTGCGGGGTGTGTGGAATATCTGCAGCATCGCAAGAGGCTCGAAATATGGCCGGCACGTCCCGGATGGCCTCGGGTCGAAGAGACGGTAGCGATATTCCGAGACATCCGGAAGTCAGGCGGGTCGTCCATGCCCCGCAGATGCGCGGGCCGGCTGCATTGTTACAGCAGCTTCGCCGTGAGCCTGATGTCGACGCCGGCAAGGGCCTTGGAGACCGGGCAGGTCTTCTTGGCGGTTTCCGCCTGTTCCTTAAATCCTTCCGCCGTGATGTTGGGAACGCTCGCTTCCGTATCGAGATCGATGGTGCCGATCGACCAGGCGCCGTCCTTCTGGTCGAAATGAACTTTTGCGGTGGTGTGGATTACCCTTTTCATTGCCCATGCGCGAGCCGACGCCGTAGACTCCTTCGAACGCCCCGCTGCCGACCTTCATCCGGCCGCTGCCATGGGGCACATCGCCTTTCCATTCCGCTTCGCCTGTTCTGATCGCCATCCTGATCTCCTTGGGATATGAAATTCCGGCCGCCATGCCACGGACACAACGCCTGACTGATGCGTTTGGCTGCCAGAGCGCATTTCGGGAGAATACATGACAGCCCCGGAGATCGAGAAAACGGAAATCGCGCATCGCGGCTGGACGACGTTGTCCGTCGTGACCTTCGTCAAGCCCGATGGAACGAAATTCGACCGCGAGATCGAGGACCACGGCCGGGCTGCCTGCGTGCTGGCTTACGATCCCGAACGCAGGACCGCGTTGCTGGTGCGCCAATTCCGGGCAGCCATATTCATCGCCTCGGGGGAGCCCGACCTGCTCGAAGCGGTCGCAGGCGTGGTCGATGAAGATGACGGCGCCGATACGGCGCGGCGCGAGGCGATGGAGGAAGCAGGCGTGCAACTCCGCAATCTTGAGACCGTCGCAAACGTGTGGACCGCGCCCGGAATTTCCACCGAGCGGTCCGAATTGTTCCTCGCCTCCTATTCCGCCGCCGATCGGACGGGAGAAGGCGGCGGCCTCGCAGGCGAGAACGAAGAGATCACGGTCGTTGAAATTGCGCTCCCGGAACTGGCGGCGCTGGCGGACACCGGCGGCATCAACGACATGAAGACCTTCGCTTTGGTTCAAACGCTGCGGCTGCGCCATCCCGCATTGTTTCGGGAGCAGACCTGATCATGCGCGCGATGCGGCTCGACCGGCCTCACACGCCGCTCGTTTCCACCGAGATGGCGTCGCCTGGGCTTTCGCCGCATCAATTGCGGATCGCGGTCTCGGCTTGCGCGGTGTGCCGCACCGATCTGCACGTGGTCGATGGCGAACTCCCCCATCCCAAGCTTCCCGTCATTCCCGGTCATGAGATCGTCGGCCGCGTCGTGGAGCTTGGCAGCAGCGCCGCCCGCTTCAGGATCGGCGATCGGGTGGGCGTGCCGTGGCTCGGTTGGGTGTGCGGCGAATGCGAGTTTTGCAGGCGCGGTGAAGAGAATTTGTGTCCCCACGCGCGCTTCACGGGCTATCAGATCGATGGCGGCTTCGCGAGCGAGACGGTTGCCGATGAGCGGTTCGTCTTCGCGCTTCCCGCGAGCTATTCCGACGAAGCGGCCGCACCTTTGCTGTGCGCGGGATTGATCGGCTGGCGTTGCCTCAAGGCGGCCGGCGACGCGAAGCGCCTGGGGCTCTATGGCTTCGGCGCGGCCGCCCATATCGTCGTGCAGGTCGCACGCGCGAGGGGTCAGGAGGTGTTCGCCTTCGTGCGACCGGGCGACGAGAAGGCAGCGGCCTTTGCGCGCCGTATGGGTGCGGTGTGGGCGGGAGGCTCCGACGTGGCACCACCCCAGCCTCTCGATGCTGCGATCATTTTCGCGCCGGCCGGCGAACTCGTGCCGGCTGCGCTGCGCGCGGTCCGCCCCGGGGGAACCGTCGTCTGTGGCGGCATTCACATGAGCGATATTCCGGCGTTCCCCTACGATATTCTGTGGGGCGAGCGGGCGTTGCGCTCGGTGGCAAATCTGACGCGCAAGGACGGGGAGGAATTTCTCGCCTTCGCCGGCCAAAATCCGATCGAAATGGCGACGACGCGCTATCCGCTCGACGAGGCCAACACGGCGCTGTCCGATCTGCGCGCGGGAAGATTCTCGGGCGCGGCCGTTTTGATCCCCTAATTCGCCGACAATGCGCTATTCTCGCGCGACCGTGGGGTGACACATGAAACGCAATGACTTCGGCGCGATCGGCAAAGTCAGCCGGCTCACTCTGGGCGGCGGCGGCATCGGGCTCATCTGGGGTCCATCGACCCGCGACGAGGCAGTCGCGACGATCAAGGCGGCGCTCGATGGCGGCATCGATCTGTTGGATACCGCGCCGATGTACGGACAGTGCGAGTCGATCGTCGGCGACGCGTTCGGCGGCAAGCTGCCGTCGCATCTCAGGATCACGACGAAATACCAGCTTGGATCGCCAGCGGCTGTGGACGTTGCGCCGAAACTCGCGCAGTCCCTCGACGCGAGCCTCGCGGCCATGAAACTCGACCGCGTGGATGTCTTTTTCCTGCACACGAATATTTGTCCGGACGATTATGTCTATGCCGTCCGTCCGGACACGCAGGATCTGTATGCAACCCGTTGGTCGCTTTATGAAGAGCATGTCATTCCGGCGATGGAAGCTCTGAAGGCGCAGGGTAAGATCGGCCATTGGGGCATCACCGGCGTGGGCGTGCCGGATACAATCCTGCGTGCCATCGCTGCGCCGAAACCTCCAGCGGTGATCCAGGCGGTGACGAACCTGCTCGACAGTGCGGGAAGCCTGCGCCGCTTCGCCGAACGTGCAAATCCGCGCGCCATCATTGCCGCTGCGAAGGCGCGCCGTCTGGGCGTAATGGGCATTCGCGCGGTGCAGGCCGGCGCACTCACCGCGCAAATCGACCGCACGCTTTCATCCAACAATCCGGACGCCAAGGATTATGCGAGGGTCGAGCCTTACAGGACATTGTGCCGCGAGCTCGGCGAGGATCCCGCCATTCTGGCTCATCGCTATGCGCTATCGCTGGACGGAGTCGACACGGTGGTGCTGGGTGTAAAAAATCGCGCAGAATTGGAGCAATGCCTGGCGGCAGAAAGATCGGGGCCGCTGGAGCCGGCATTGATGGCGAAAATCGACGGGCTCGGCCTGCGGGTTTAGGGCGTGCAATGAGACAATCGGTGCGGTATGTGCGCATTGCCCTGACGCTGGCGCTTTCTCTGGCGCTTCCTTTCGTGCTTCCTCTGGGGCTTTGCGGCGCGGCGCTCGCGGAAGCGCCTCCTATTTCAGCGGACACGCCGTCGATTGCGCCGTCCGCAGCGCTTTACGCCAAGCTGGTCGAGAAGGCACGGAACGGCGACGCGGACACCAATTACACAGCGTTGCGCCTCTCATATGTCCAGAGCGAGGGCTACGACCCCTACAGCACCCGCACGCGCCCGCTGTTCGAGGATATCTGGCAGGCGCTGAATGCCAAGGATTGCTCGGGCGCGATCGCAAAATCGAACGAGCTTCTCAGAATCGATTTTACGCGCATCGTCATTCACGCGCTGCGCAGCGATTGTTTCGGCCGGCTTGGCGATGCCGCCAATGCCTCGCGCGAGCTTGCAATCGGGCGAGGGCTTGCGGCCTCTTTGCTGGCGAGCGGCGACGGCAAAACCCCGTCAACCGCCTATGTCGTCGTCACCTTGAACGAAGAGGGCTTTGTGCTTCATGAATTGGGCGTCACGGAAGAGCAGCAAGCGCTCGTCAATGACAATGGCCACGAATACGATCGGATCGCAGGGACCGACAAGGCGGGAAAAAAGACCAGCGTCTATTTCGAAGTGAGCAATCTGTTCGCCGGGCTGTCCCGCGAGTTCGGCACGTCCAAGGAGCATTGAGCGAAGATGACCCAGCAGCCCGATCCCGAACTCCTGCGCCTGCGCGACAGCATCGACAATATCGACGCAGCGCTGGTCCATCTGCTGGCCGAGCGATTCAAATGCACACAGCAGGTTGGGGAGTATAAGGCGCAGCATGGCCTGCCGCCGGCCGATCCGGCGCGCGAAGCGGCGCAGATCTCGCGTCTGCGGGATCTCGCCAGGGCGGCCAAGCTCGATCCCGATTTTGCAGAAAAATTCCTGTCCTTTATCGTCCAGGAAGTGATCCGCCATCACGAGGCGATCCAAACACGGCGCGGCTGAAAGACGCTTTCGCGCGTTAGGCCTTGGCGCGGAGGATGCGCCTTACGATATTGCCGCTGGGTTCGCACGCGCTGCGGCCCCATCGAGAAGGAGAACGATCATGAGCTTGCGCATTGGCGACATCGCCCCCGACTTTCAGGCCGAGACGACCGAAGGCACGATCCGTTTTCACGACTGGCTCGGCACCAGTTGGGGCGTGCTGTTTTCGCATCCGAAGGATTTCACGCCGGTCTGCACCACCGAGCTCGGCTACATGGCGAAGCTGAAGCCGGAGTTCGACAAGCGCGGCGTCAAGGTCATCGGCCTGTCCGTCGATCCGGTCGGCGATCACGCACGCTGGGCGAATGATATCAAGGAAACGCAAGGCCACGCGCCGAACTATCCCATGATCGGCGACGCTGATTTCAAAGTGTCGAAACTTTACGGAATGTTGCCTGCGGAAGTCTCCGGCGATCCCGCCAAGCGCACGCCGGCCGACAACCAGACGGTGCGCAATGTGTTCGTCGTCGGTCCCGACAAGAAGATCAAATTGATCCTCGTTTATCCTATGACAACGGGGCGCAACTTCGACGAAGTGCTGAGAGTCATCGATTCCCTGCAATTGACGGCAAAACACAAGGTTGCGACGCCGGTGAACTGGAAGCAGGGCGAAGATGTGATCATCGCGGGTTCCGTGTCGGAAGAAGAAGCGAAAAAGACCTATCCCCAAGGATGGAAATCGCCGCGCCCCTATCTTCGCATCGTTCCCCAGCCGCATTAAAAAAATCGTATAGGAACCCCCTTCGGATGTCCGCGTTTCCACCAGCGAACCCCGAAGAGGAACTCGACATGGACAAGGATCGCATCAAGGGCAGCGCCGATCAGGCAAAGGGCGCCGTCAAGGAAACCACCGGCAAGGTTCTCGGCGACGAAAAGCTGAAAGCCGAAGGCCGCATGGATAAGGCCAAAGGCAAGGTCGAAAGTGCCGTTGGCGGCGCAAAGGATACGTTGCGCGGCAAATGACATCGCAGCCGTTCCCATGGGAGCGGCTGAAGGTTGCAGATTGCGACAAAGCCCGGCCAAGGCCGGGCTTTGTCGTCTTTGCGCACTTGCGGCGGCACGCGTCGCCTGTATCATCGGCTGAGCTGACAATTTGTCGGAGAGCCGCCTATGGATTTGACGTTTTCGCCCGAAGAAGAAGCGTTCCGCGCCGAAGTGCGAAGTTTCATTGCCGAAAATCTTCCGAAGGCACTCAAAGGCAAGAGCCGCGGCGACTATACGACGCGCAAGGAGTACCTCGCCTGGCACAAGGTTCTTTACAAGAAGGGTTGGGTCGCGCCGCTTTGGCCCAGGGAATATGGCGGTACCGGCTGGAACGTCACCCAGCGCTATATCTTCAACGAGGAATGCGCAAAGGCGGAAACCCCGTTGGTATTGCCGTTCGGCGTCGCGATGGTCGGTCCGGTGATTTTCACCTACGCCAACGAGGCACAGAAGAAGAAATATCTGCCGCGCATCCTGTCCGGCGAAGATTGGTGGTGCCAGGGCTATTCCGAGCCGGGCGCAGGTTCCGATCTCGCCAGCGTCAAGACACGCGCCGTGCGCGAAGGCGATTTCTACATCGTCAACGGCCAGAAAACCTGGACCACGCTGGCGCAATATGCCGACTGGATTTTCTGCCTGGTCCGCACCGACCCGACCGTGAAATCGCAGGAAGGCATTACGTTTCTCCTCATCGATATGAAAACTCCCGGCATCACCGTGAAGCCGATCATCGTTCTCGACGGCGCCCACGAGGTGAACGAAGTGTTCTTCGACAATGTGAGGGTGCCGGTCGAGAACCGCGTCGGCGAAGAGAACAAGGGCTGGACCTACGCCAAATTCCTTCTGGTGCATGAACGTTCGGGCATTGCCGGCGTGGCCCGCTCGAAAAAAGCCATCGAACGGTTGCGGGCCATTGCGGGCGCGGAAACGGTCGACGGCAAACCGCTGATCGAGACGGATGCATTCTCCCGCAAGCTCGCCGAACTGCAGATCGACCTCTCGGCGCTCGAATTCACCGAACTGCGCACGCTCGCCTCCGAGTCCAAGGGGCGGCATGCGGGCCCGGAAAGTTCCATCCTCAAGATCAAGGGCACCGAAATCCAGCAGCGGATCACGGAGCTGACGGTCGAGGCAGTCGGCTATTTCGCGTATCCCGATGCGAGCGGCTTCGGCGACAACGAATATCCGGTCGGGCCGGACTACGCCGTCGGTCAATCCGGGCATTATTTCAACATGCGCAAAGCGTCGATCTATGGCGGCTCGAACGAGATCCAGCGCAACATCATTGCCAAGGCCGTGCTTGGACTTTGATGCGGTTCTGACATTTCCGGCGTGGGCCGGATTAGCGCGGCTGCAAAATTCCGCCTGTAGCATTCAGGGCACATTCGAGGGACGACGCTCATGGATTTCTCTTTCACCGAGGAGCAGACGCTGCTCCGCAATTCGGTCTCCAAATTCCTGGCCGACAACTACAAGTTCGAGTTCTTCAAGAAGAATTCCCGCACCGAGCCGGGCTGGAGTCCCGGCACATGGAAGCAATTCGCTGAGCTCGGCCTCCTGGCGGCACCGCTCCCGGAAGAGCACGGCGGTCTGGGTGGCGGCGCGCTCGATACCATGGTCGTCATGGAAGAATTCGGCCGCAATCTCGTGGTCGAACCTTATGTGCAAACGGTGGTGGTCGGCGGCGGGTTCCTCGGCCACGGCAGCAACGCGCAGAAGGCGGAATGGCTACCCCGCATCGCAGCCGGCGAAACGGTGATCGCGTTTGCATTCGCCGAGCCGCAAGGCCGTTTCAATTATGCCGACCTCGTGACGACCGCCAAGAAGCAGGGTTCGGGTTTCGTGCTGAACGGTCAGAAAGCGGTCGTTCTGGGCGGCCCGTGGGCCGATACGCTCATCGTGACGGCGCGGACCGCGGGCGGGCAGCGCGACGACAAAGGCGTCAGCGTGTTTCTCATCGACAAGAAATCGAAAGGCATCGTCACCCGCGACTACCCCACGATCGACGGCTTGCGCGCCTCCGAGATCACCTTCGAGAATGTCGAAGTCCCCGCCACCAATGCGATCGGTCAGCTCGACAACGGGCGCGAACTCGTCGAGCAGGTGACGGACGCGGCCATCGCGGCACATGCCGCCGAAGCGGTCGGCGCCATGAAGGTGCTGCTCGACGCCACGGTCGAATACTCCAAGACGCGCAAGCAGTTCGGCGTGCCGATCGGCAAGTTCCAGGCGCTGCAGCACCGCATGGTCAACATGTTCATGAACTACGAGCAATCGGCCTCCATCGCGCTGATGGTGACCCTGAAGCTGGACGAGAGCACCGTCGAGCGGAAGAAAGCCGCGTCCGCCGCCAAAGTGCAGATCGGCAAGGCGGGGCGCTTCATCGGCCAGAACGCCGTGCAGATCCACGGCGGCATGGGTATGACCGACGAACTCAATGTGGGCCACTATTTCAAGAAGCTGACCATGCTCGATACGCTTTACGGCAATGTCGATCACCACCTGAAGCGCTACGCATCTCTCGGCTGAGCCCGCTCAGCCGGCATCCCTCAGATGGTCGAACCGCGTGCGTTCGATGGGAAGATAAACCGTCACGCGCGTGCCGGCGCCGAGCGTGCTTTCGAGTTTCACCTCGCCGTCATGGGCTTCGACGAAGCCCTTGACGATGGCGAGCCCGAGGCCGGTCCCGCGATCGACGGTCGTGATGTCGTGGCGCGACCGGCCGAAACGCTCGAACACGTTCGGCTGCTCGTCGGCAGCGATCCCGATTCCTGTGTCTTCCACGCCGAAGGCGATCCGCCCGCTGCGCTCCGCGCGCGCAAAGGCCACGACGCAGCCGCCAGACGGCGTGAATTTCAACGCGTTGGACAGAAGATTGACGAAAATCTGGCGCAGCGCGCGCTCGTCCGCCCAGACCCGCGGCAGGCCCGGCCCGAGGCTCTTCGACAGCGAAATCTGGGAAGCCCGTGCGGTATCTTCACTCGTCTGTACGGCGTCGCCGATCAGTTGTGCGATATTGATCTCGCCTTCGCGCAATCCCAGTTTTCCGCTCTCGATCTTCGCGAGATCGAGCATGTCGTCGATCAATCCCAGCAGGTGCTGGCCGGACTCGTGGATGATGCCCGCATATTCGGCATATTTGTCGATGGCCGCTCCGAAGGATTTGTTTTTGATGAGCTCCGAAAAGCCCAGAATTGCGTTCATCGGCGTCCGCAGTTCGTGATTCATGTTGGAGAGGAATTGCGATTTCGTCCGGCCCGCCGACACGGCCCGCGCGCGGTCCCGGTCGGCTTCCTGTGTCGCGAGCTTCAATCCCTCGACCAGCCCTTCGCGCTCATGCTCCAGCTGCAGCATTTTGCCGGTGGCGACATTCAACGCATAGAATTGCCCCGCCAGCAGGAGAACATAGATCGCCGAAAGCCTACCAAGCGTCGCGTCCAGCGGCAGCCGCGACGCGGCAAGCGGTCCGATGATGAATGTCGCATGCATCACAAAGACCGTTGCGGCGATGGCGGGATGCGCGGAGCTTATTGCGATCGAGCCGGCCAGCGAGCAGGCGAGGATGAGCACCAGGAACATATGGTCCACGACCACGTCGGCAGACCATAGAAAGACGCTCATCGAGCACCAGACCGTCAGGAATATGACGGTCAATCCGACATAGCAGCTCGCGCGAAATCTGATCGATGCCAGCGATGCGCTGCCGTTGCGTTCGATCCGCAGGCCCACGAGATAGGTCGCGATGGCCGTCACGGTCAGGCAGATACACCACGTCAGGCGCGTGGACCTTGGCACCCAGTCGCTGCAGGCTTCCGCGATCAAGTAGCCCGCGACGGGCAGTCCCAGCGCCGAAAATCGCGTGCTTTTGCGGTAAAGCTGCAACTGCCCTTCCGCGAGCCAGGCGCCGTCCTGGGAGGGATAGACCGAATGAAAGATGGTCATGACGAAGGCGCGTGCAATTTCGACCGCGCGGCCGACGCCGCCCGCAATAATTTCACGTGTGGATTGCTGCGGATTGTGCGCGGCTGACACGGAAGGCTTGCCCGGGGTTCGAGATAGATCGGCAGCCATACTGTGAACAAGATGCGTTAAGGGACGATTGAGCTTGTCATATTCGGCCGCTTAACGCGGCGCGCTTCGTTAATTTGCAGAAACCATCTTCGGCATGTCTCGAAATGAGACATGCGACGCATGCTGTGCGATTCGGCACCTCCGGCCCCGCGGCCGCTGCTGCGTCAGGATGCGGCTTTCAATGTTTGCGACGGGCGAACGCGTGAAGCCGGTAGCGTCGCCGTCACGCAGGTACCTTCGCCGACACGGCTCGCGAGCATCACGCTGCCGCCATGCGCCTCGATCAGCCCTTTGACGATCGGAAGCCCCAGTCCCGTACCCTTGTCCACCAGCACCACGTCGTGACGGCCCTGGCCGAAATTCTGGAATACGCGCGCGCGGTCTTCTTCGGCGATGCCGAGACCGGTATCGCTGACGCCGAATGCCACGTCGCCGTTCGGCTCGGCTCTCGCGAACGCGACGATGCGCCCATAAGGGGGCGTGAATTTCACCGCATTCGAAAGAAGGTTGAGCAGGACCTGCCTGATCGCGCGCTCGTCGGCGCGCAAAGGCGGCAGATCGGACGCCAGGTCGACGGAAAGCTCGAGGCGTCCGTCCTGCGCCTTGCTGCCCATCAGCCTGACGCATTCTTCGATCAGTCCGGGCAGGTCGACAAGCGTCTCCGAGAGTTGAAACCCGCCCGCTTCGATTTTGGCGAGATCGAGAATGTCGTTGATCAAGGTCAGCAGATGGTGACCGGATTGGTGGATAATCCCGGCGTATTCGGCATGTTTGCCGACATTGGCGCCCGTCGTGCCGGTGTGGATCATCTCGGAAAAGCCGAGAATGGCGTTGAGCGGCGTTCGCAGCTCGTGGCTCATATTGGCGAGGAATTGCGATTTTGCGCGGCTGGCGGCTTCGGCGCGTTCGAGCGCATCGTCGGAGGCCGCTTTGGACTTTCCCAGCGCATCGATCAGTTCGTTCTTGTCGTCCCGCAGCAGCAGCATGTCGCGCGCCGTGGAATAGATCTGACGGGACATGTAAGCGAGATAGCAGACATAGATGGACGCCATCAGCGAGAGGCCGTCATAGATGATGCCGCCCTCGAACAACGGTAGGACGATCAGGGCGATTCCGTAAACCGCGTAGCCCGTGATGGTGAGCGGCTTGCTGGCGCCGACCAGCGCCGAATTGCCCGCCAGCGTCGCTGCCACCAGAAGAATGATCAGCATGTGGTTGAGGTCGTCGCCGGGACGCCAGAAGATGAAGCCGAACGACGCCCAGCTCACGGCGAACAGAAAATAGGACGCCGTCGCGATCTGCACCCAACGGATTTCGCCGGAAGCTTCGCCGGATTCTTCCTGCAGGAAGTTGCGGCAGATGACGCCCAGGGGGACTCCTCCGGCTGCCACCACCGCCCACCACAGGGTGAGCGTCGGTATCGGAACCCAGCGCGCAAACATCACCAGCATGATCGCGGCGAAGATCGGCATCAGCCAGATATTCGGCTTCAGATTGCGGAGCGCCAGCCCCAATTGGTCGCGCGCAAGCTTGCCGTTCTGCGGCCGCACACCCGCAATCTCCGGAAGCGCATCAATCGTCATCGCAATCCCGTTGGGCCGTCCCGCCTGACGGTCGACCGCTTGGCCCCAGTGTGCCGGTCGAGCGTTAAGGCCGGCTTCAGGAAACTGGTGACCGCCGGGTTAATGGGTTGCCCGGCGAGAGGGGCGCGGCGGCATTGCGCGGCCGAAGCGCCGCGGTCTAGCCTGCGTCGGAACGGATATTCCAAAGCAACGGGAGAGACGCATGACTATCGGAATCGTAGCCACATTGAAAGTACAGGACGGCAAGGGCGCGGACTTCGAGGCGATATTCGGCGAGCTCGCCAAGGCGGTGCGCGCCAACGAGCCGGGAAACAAGCTCTATCAGGTGTTCAAGTCGCGCAAGGACAAGAACACCTATGTCGTGATGGAAATGTACGAAAGCGAAGAGGCGTTGAAGGCGCACGGCAAGACCGACCACTATCGCACCATCGGCGCCAGACTGGGGCCTACGATGGCCGGCGCGCCCGACATTCACTATCTGGATTCGGTTTGAGCCATGGACCTGTCCTTCTCGAAAGACGATCTCGCGTTTCGCGACGAGGTGCGTCGATTCATCGACGAGAATTTCGATGCCGAAACACGCGCGAAGATTACGCAGTCGAAGAATGGCTATCTCGACAAAGACGGCCAGCTCAAATGGCAGCGTGCGCTTTTCAAGCGCGGCTGGGCTGCACCAAACTGGCCGGTCGAGTACGGCGGCACGGGCTGGACGCCGTCGCAGAAATACATTTTCGAATCCGAGATGGCGGCAGCGGGTACGCCGATCGTCAGCCCGATGGGGCTCAAGATGGTGGCGCCTGTGCTGATGGCGTTCGGCAGCGATGCGCAGAAGAAAAAATACCTGCCGCCGATCCTCGCCTCGGAGGTCTGGTGGTGTCAGGGCTATTCGGAGCC
>JBEKLK010000063.1:0-12319 GCA_050010235.1 Rhizomicrobium sp. | reverse complement strand
GCCCACAACAGCGTAGTCCTGCCAGCCGACCATGCCCTGGACGATGTCGCCCGGCTGGAAGGCAGGATTGTTCGATTGCTCGACCACCGAGAGCGTGCCGCCGCGCATCACGTCTCCGATCTGCACCGGCGGCATGTATTGCTCCCGGTCGCTCATCCAGATGCGGTTGGTGGGATCGAGCGACAGATAGAGCGTGCGGGCGAGGAATTCGTTCGGGCCCGGGACGGGCAGGGCACGCTCCACGAATTCGAGATCGCCCGGCTTGATGTCGCCGATGGGGCGTTTCTTAAGGATCCATTGTCTATTGATTTTGGCCATGATGTCTCTCCGGGATAAATGCGGCGCGACCCTAGACCCGCTCTCACAGTCGCGCGAGAGGACCGGGCCTTTGGCCGCGCCCGGCTGGCGGCGGCCGCTCAAGGCGGCTATAGCGGCGCCATGACGCGCGCCGGAATCCCGTTCATCGCTCTGCTGATCGCAGCCTTCGCGACGGCGCCGGCTGTTGCGGAACTCGACCGCGCGCCGAAAGTCCATCCGCGGCTCGTTGCGGAGCAGAATGAGATCGCGCCGGGCAAGACCGTCACCGTCGCTCTGGTCGAAGATATCCGCGAAGGCTGGCACACCTATTGGATCAATCCGGGTGAAGCGGGCCAGCCGACGGAAATTCAGTGGACATTGCCGGCCGGCTGGAAAGCGGGTCCCATCCAGTGGCCTTATCCCAAGCGCATTCCGACGGGACCGCTGATGGACTACGGCTATGAGGGCAAGCCGTGGTTGCTGGTGGACATCACCGCGCCGCCGAACGCCACGCCCGGGCAGGTCGTGACGTTGCATGCCGCCGCAACCTGGCTCGTCTGCAAGGAGGTCTGCATTCCGGAAGATGCGACGCTCAGTCTGTCGCTGGGCGTGAGCGCATCGCCGCAAACACCTTACGCAACCACCGCTGAGCTATTCAATGCCGCTCGCGCGAAACTGCCGACGGCGTCGCCTTGGCCCATCGTGTTTCGTGCCGGCGGGCCGCTCGATCTCTTTATCGCGTCGCCTCGACTTTCTGCGGCGCAATTGCGCGATGCGAGTTTCTTTCCGCTCGAGCAGGGCGACATCGTGGGGATGGCGCCGCAGCGTTTTGCGCCGGCGCGGGGCGGCCTGGTATTGCAGCTGGCCGCGGGCAAGAAGGCGTCCGCGCTCAAGACGCTTGAGGGTGTCGTCGTGCTCACCTCTGCCGACGGATCGGTGCAGGCGCTCGACGTGAAGGCCGCGCCGGGGGCTGTGCCGTCGGCGAATTTCGCAGACGATGACGGCAACGATATCGGTCTCGCGCTGGCGCTGCTGTTCGCGCTTGCGGGCGGATTGATCCTCAATCTGATGCCCTGCGTGCTGCCGATCCTCGCGATGAAGGCGCTGTCGGTCGCGTCGAAAGCAGGCGCAGACAAACGCGAGGCGGCGCGCGAAGGCATGGCGTATGGTGCAGGCGCGATCCTCAGTTTCGCGGCGCTCGGCATGGCCGTGATCCTGTTGCGCGCGAGCGGCGCAGCCGTCGGCTGGGGCTTTCAGTTGCAGGAACCGGCCGCGGTGGGAGGATTTGCGCTGCTGATCTTTGCCGTGGGGCTCAATCTTTCGGGTGTGTTCGAGCTTGCCGGTGGGATCGATGCCGGCGATGCATTGACGCGCAAGGGCGGCGCCATCGGCGCATTCTTCACCGGCGTGCTGGCGGTGGCCGTGGCCGCGCCGTGCACGGCGCCCTTCATGGCGGCGGCGCTCGGCTTCGCGCTGACGCAGAGCGCAGTCTCGGCCCTTGCGATCTTCGTGGCACTCGGCATCGGCTTTGCAGCGCCTTTCGTGATCGTGGGTGTGTCGCCTCGATTGCTGCGGCTGTTGCCGAAGCCGGGAGCATGGATGCTGCGTTTCAAGCAATTGCTCGCCTTCCCGATGTACGGCGCCGCCGCGTGGCTCGTCTGGGTGCTGGCCCAGGAATCGGGACCGCAGGGATTGGTGCTCGCGCTTGTCGGCATGCTGGCGCTCGCCTTCGCCGCCTGGGTCTGGGATTCAAGCCGCGCCGCACAGGCGCATTGGCGGTCGATCGGTGCCATCGCGGCGGCACTCGCGTTGCTCGGTGCTCTCTCGACACTTGTGTTCCTGGAGCAGGCGCTCCCCGCCGCAGCTGCGCAGTCGATGGCGAGCGACGGGATTCCTTCGGAACCCTATTCCGAGGCGCGTCTCGCGCAACTGCGCACGCAGCAGCGACCCGTGTTCGTGGATGCGACCGCGGCATGGTGCATCACCTGTCTCGTCAACGAGAAGGTGGCGTTGTCCTCCGCGGAAGTCCGCGCGGCGTTTGCGCAGAAACATGTGGCGTTGCTGATTGCGGATTGGACGCGCCGCGATGCCGCGATCACGTCACTGCTCGATGCCCATGGCCGCTCGGGCGTGCCGCTTTACCTTTATTATCCGCCCGGCGCTTCCGACGCGCAGGTCCTGCCCCAGGTGCTGACACCAGACACCGTTCTCGCTGCGGTGTCGAAGGCCGCGGGTTCATGAGCGTCGAACTCTACGCTGCGTGAATTGTTGCGGGCGAGCCCCTATGCTGTGCATCTCCGTTGCGGCTGCCATGCCCAAAATGACAGCCCATTGCGGGGGAGGGGGAGTATGTTCGGCGCATTGCAGCAGGAGAAGCGTCCATGAGCGTGTTCGAGGCCCCCGATTTCGATCATCACGAAGCGGTGGCGTTTTTCAACGACAAGGCAAGCGGGCTTCATGCCATCATCGCGATCCATTCCACCGCGCTCGGGCCCGCCTGTGGCGGCACGCGTATGTTCCGTTATGCGAACACCGACGATGCGCTGACCGATGTGCTGCGCCTGTCCCGCGGCATGAGCTACAAGAGCGCGATCGCCAATTTGCCGCTGGGAGGCGGCAAGGCGGTCATCATCGCCGATCCGGCGCGCGACAAGACCGATGCGCTGTTCGCGGCCTATGCGAACGCCATCAATACGCTGGCCGGCCGTTATGTCACGGCGATGGATGTGGGGATGACGGCGAACGACATGCCGATCATCGCGCGCGGTACGAAATTCATCGCGGGTTACGACCAGCCGGGCAAGGCGGGTGGCGATTCCTCTCCGCCGACGGCGCTGGGTGTGTTCATGGGCCTGAAGGCCGCGGTGAAACATCGGCTGGGCGTCGACAGCACGAAGGATCTCGTCGTGGCGGTGCAAGGCCTCGGCAAAGTCGGAATGGATGTCGCGCGGCGGCTGCATGACGAAGGCGCGCACCTTCTGGTCGCGGACGTCAACGAATCCTCGACGCGCAAGGCAGCCGATGCGTTCGGCGCGAAAGTTCTGCCGCCCGACGCGATCGTGACTGCGTCCTGCGATGTGCTGTCGCCCAATGCGATGGGTGCGATCCTCAACGATGTCACGATTCCGGCGTTGCACGCGCGCGTCGTGGCCGGCGCCGCCAACAATCAACTCGCGCGCGACGCGCATGGCGAGATGCTGCGCGCGCGCGGGGTTCTCTATGCGCCAGATTATGCGATCAATGGCGGCGGCATCATCCGGGTGGCGGCACAGATCTATGATTGGAGCGACGCCGAGGTCGAGCGCCGCGTGCTCGCGATTGCCGATACGCTCAACGAGATCTTCCACCGCGCCGATGTCGAAGGTCTTCCTACCAACACGATCGCCGACCGCATTGCCGAAGAGCGCATGGCGAAAGGGCCGGCGCGGGCCAAAGCGGCGGAGTAAATCCGGCCACTCCCGTCCATCGCAGCCCAAACGTCTTTGGGGTTATAGGCCGATCGATATATGTTAAGAGCGTCACCATCATTGGCAGCCGGGACATGATCGGCGGGTTGCGATATCGATCGGTTTCAATTGCATCTCTTCGGCGAAAAGCCTAAGCCGTGGGCGATTACACGGCACAAGTGTCGACCGGTGATTTGAAAGTGGAGTTGCCATGACAGTTGAATTCCGAGGCCTTACGCTGGCGGCGCTCGCGGTGCTCTTATCCGGTTGCGCAAGTGCGCCGGAATACATCAAGGCAGCCGACATCGACTCTGCGCAATATGCCTATCTGACATGCCCTCAGCTTGTCACATATGAAGGTCAGTTGACCGTCGCATACAACGGCGCAGCCCAGGCGGAAGAAAACGCGCGGATCATGGACGGGGTTGGCTGGATGCTACTCACCCCCGTGGGATCGATGACTCACGAGGGTACGCCAAAGCAGATCGCCGACTTGAAGGGCCGGATCGCGGCCGTTCACGCATTGGAAACGGCGAAGAGTTGCCCGCAAAGCTGACGCCCGTCACGCCTGAAGCTTGAACGCTCCGGCAGGTATCGCCGGTCCGGTTTAGACGCCCAATCTCTCCCGGAAAAACGCGATCACGCGCTCTTCGGCGCGTTTCGTCGGCGTGCCGGGACGGTCGTCGAGATTGATCGTCAGCACCGAATGCGGCGCGCCTATGCCGGGGGCTGCGTCTTTGGGATCGATTTCGATCGCTTCGAATTTATCGCCGAAAGTCTGCTTGAGCGTGTCGAAGCGCGCATCGGGCACGAAATTGTCCCCGAAAAACCTGAGCCCGATCATCGACAAATCCTCCTTGTCGAAGCGCGATTTCGCGCACGCCACTTCCGCGGGCGACGCGTCGATGCCCGCTGCGCGCTTTTTGGAGCCCGCAGCCAGCGGCATCGAAGGTTGCGACAACACGGGTGCAAGCACAGCGGGCTCCGTCATCATCGCGAGCGCGAAGCCGCCCGTGAAGCACATGCCCACCGCACCGACACCCTTGCCGCCGCAGGACGCATGAGCAGCCCGCGCCAGCGCGCGCAGCCAGTCGACGATCGGGCTCGACCGGCCGGCCGACCACACATTGAACTCGCGCCGGATGCAGATGCCTTTGATCATTTCGCCGACGGCATAGCCCACGGTGACGGGACGGCCCGGCGTGCCGAACAGACTGGGCATGAAGACGGTCATGCCCGCGGCCGCCACATGGTCGGCGAAGCGCACGACGAGAGGATGCAGTCCCGGCATTTCATGGATGACGATAACGGCGGGACCTTGCCCGCGACGGAACACTTCGCGCGTCCAGGGTCCGTCTGTGAATTCGAAAGAAGCGTAATCCTTCAGCGCCGCGCGGTAATCCATGTCCGCCCCCGATTTCAAGTCCGAGGCAGACTACATAAACCGCGCCGTGCGGCAAACAGGCTATCCGATCAGAGGATGGCCGAAGAAGTGCGGCCAGAGGCCCACCACGCCGATGAAGATCAGATAGATCGCCACCAGGTAGTTGAGTGCCCGCGGAATCGCGAGAATCAGGATGCCGAATATCAGCGCGACCAGCGGCTGAATAACGAGGATATCGATTGTTCCGGTATGCATGGCTATCCCTCAAGTGATCGGTTCAGATGCGAAGTCTAACCTATTTCTTTGTCACTTTATCGGGGCGTGGGGGCTCGCCGATGCTGTGTTGTCCTCCGGCATAGGAGGGCGGATCGCTGGCCGGAAACGAATCCTCGCTCTGGCGATCGACGTCGTTGCTCTTTTGCCGGGTCTTCGAGTCGGAGGGTTTGGAGCCCGTTTTCGTTTTGTCGGTCATGGCAGAATCCTCCTTCTTAAGGGAACGCCGTCAATTGACGTTCGTTCCTCAGCGCCTAGAGGCCGAGCGAACGCAGCGCCTTGCGAAACGGCTTGTCGCGTTTGAGATGCCACTCCCGGCTCATGGCCGCGCTGCGCGTTTTATACCGTTCGGCGTAGAGCAGGATCCAGGTGCGGCCGCGGGTCGATTTTGCGCCACTGCCTGCATTGTGCCGCGCCAGCCGTTCGTCGAGATCGGTGGTCCAGCCGACATAGGTGCGGGGATTGCGCCGATCCAGGGTCCCCAGCACATACACATAACAAACCACGATAAACTCCGTGCGCGGCGCAAACAGAACGATCGACGCCGGCATTATTAACTATCGCACCTGTCGGGTTACGCAAGTGCCTGCGTCATCTGGCATTCTGGGGCGTTTCCAATTCGCGCAGTCAGGGATAAATCCGGTGAAACGATCTCTAGTACGACTCGGTGCGGCATTGACGCTGCTGTCGGCAACGGCAGCTTTCGGCGACACATTGGCCACGCAATGCCACAAGGCCGATTGCGTACAGATGCGTTGCGACGACTGGCGCGAGAACTGTACGCCCGCCGGCTATCTCGAACGTACGAATGGCCGCTATGCCGCGCCGCAGTCGCAGCAGGTGTGCAACGAATTCGGCGATTGCCATTTCGCGCTGCCGGGTTATCCGCCGCTCGTTTCACAGAAGGGTTCGACCGCCGCTCCGAAGTGAGAATATCCGGCGGGTGGGCGACACGATGACGACAATTCGGCCGGCAGCATGTGCCGTCGCATAGTTCGACGGCTCTGCTATGCCGCGATCAGGCGGCGGCCTTTTTCCCCCTCTCTGCGGGGTGCTCTGTCGTCGGCAGCATGACCCGCGTGCGTCCGCACAAATGCGGGACCCGGGAGATGTCCATGGTCTGCGAAAGGTGGCGCAGGTAATACAGTTCTTCCTTGGTGTGGATGTCGAACGGGCTGAATTCGCGCATGCCGTCTTGCAGATCGGAATGCGAGATGGCGCGATCGAAATAAGCCGCCCAAGCGGAGTCGGCGCGACCCGTATCGAGCCCGGTCCCTTCGTCGAAGGGAATTTTCTTGCGGTCGCGAATCATCGCGGGCAGCCGATCGGAATGGAGATCGTAAATCGCCCGCAACGGCATCTTGCCCATCAATCTGCCGCCGTCTTCACGAACCAGCGCGGTGGCATCGAGATTCAGCGCATATTCGACGACGGAGCGATCCAGAAACGGCTCGCGGGTTTCGATGCCAAAGCGCATGGTGCAGCGGTCCACCCTCTGCAAATTCGTTCGGTTCATCAGACCGAGGCATTCCTCGCGCACCGGGCGGCCGATCGCGTTGCCTTGCGCAAAGACCGTTTCGAGGGTCGCATAGCCGGCAAACAATTCATCGGCGCCTTCGCCGCACAGAGCGACCCGAAAACCGTCCTGACTGATTTTGCGGGCAAGGACATAGGTGCAGACGCCGTTTGCAATGACCGACGGCTCGAATGTTTCCACCGTGTCCACGACTTGCTCGATGAGGGAGAATGTGTCCGGTTTGTCCGCTCCGAACGGCACGATGCGGAGATCGATCCCGTTCTGCTCCGCGAAACGCGCGGCATAGATGTAGTCGGGCGCCGTTTTATCGCCCAGAAAATAGCCGGGCGCTTCCGGCCGATATTGCCGGGCATAATGCGCGATGAGCGTGCTGTCGATCCCGCCACTGAGCATCGTCGCGAAAGGCAGATCGGTTGGTAATCTGAGACGCACTGCCTCCGACAGCAGCCGATCGAGTTCCCGCGGCGAACCCTGCGACAGCAATTCGTAGGACGGGTTGGCGAGCGTGCGGTAGCGCGCGCAGAATTTGCGCGTCAGCAGATATCCGGGAGGAAGCAGCAATACGTCCCCCTTTTCGGCCGCCTTCAGCAAGGGGCGAATTTCCGAACAGAAGAGAAAGCCGGTTTCGGACTGGATCACATAGAGCGGCTTGACGCCGAACGGATCGCGCGCCGCCAGGAATTCGCCGCTTTCGGTGTCGATTGCGACGAAGGCGTACATTCCGGAAATGCGTTCCAGCGCTTTGGCGCCCCAGACCTGCAAAGCGTTGGCGAGAACTTCGGTGTCGGATTCGGTGTCGAATTCGATGCCCAGGCCTTCCAGCTCGGCCCGCAACGCGACGTAATTGTAGATTTCGCCATTGAACGAGACGCAAAGCCGGCCATCGCTGGATATTTGCGGCTGCACGGCATTCTCCGCATCCACGATCCGCAATCGCCGGGTGCACATCGCCGTGTTCGGTCGGGGCGAGACGATGGGGTCCGTCACATCGCCGCGGTGGAGAATGCCCTCGATCAGGCGCGCAACGGCATGTTCCGCGCCTTCCCAGTCAATAGCGACCGCTATCCCGCACATCTAGCGGTCACCCGAGGCGATTGCGGTTCCGAGAGGCAAAAAGGCGGCTGACATTGCGATATGCACGGTATGGACCTCATGGGTGAGCGTGATGGCGGGAAAGGAGAAATCGAAAACGGTGTTGTGCATCCTAGGCGGCGACACGAAGCGCGAATTGCCAGACGCCGGACCCCTGCAGGGCGAATCCGTAATCGCGATAGAGACTGCGCACGGCGGTGTTGCGCGACGTCTCGACGATGCGGCCCGTGACGTGGCTGTGCCGTGCGGACAGGTCTGACAGGATGAAGTCCAGGAAGGTGCGTTCGACGCCCAGCCCGATGACGCGACAGCTGAGCGCGAAGCCTACGATTTCGCCTTCGAGCACCACCGCGGCGCCCACGAGGCCCTGATCGCCGAAGCGGTCGCGGACAGTCATCGCAAAGACGGCCGCCGAATCGCTGGAGAGGAAGCCCGTCAATTCGGCTGCGCTGAATTTGCGGCCCGTCGCGTTGAACTGCGTCGTGCGGGCGAACAGCTCCTGCACGCGCTGGATTTGAGAATCGTCCCGCAATCTGCGGACATCGCACTGGATGGCCAGCGAATCCACAAAGGCGCGTTCGTCGTGCGAACTCGATTGCAGCTTGCTGCGATCGAGCTGCGCGCGGACCAGTTCGGTGCGATTCTTCGATTCGTCCGTCGCGGCGGGAAGCTGCAGCCGCGGATCGGCCAGGAGCATACGGCGCAAGGCGAAGAGGTTTTCACCCCAGACCTCGATCTCAGGAAGCTGCCGCTGCACCCGCTCGCGCTCGACCGGATGGTCGTCGATGAAGACGAACGACGACAGGGCAAAGCCAAGCTCCTGCGCGACGGAGCGGATGTTCTCCACCTTGTCGGTCCAGTTCACCCGCCAGGTGACGAAATCCTCCGGTGTGAGCAGCCGGTCGCGCGGATAGTGCTCGGGATATTTCCACAGTCCCCGGACGGTCTGCTCGTCGTTCTTGCTGACGGCGACCAGCACGATTCCGCGCTGTTTGAGCGTTTTGAGCGCTTCGTGGATGCCGAAGAACAGTCCGATATAGGAGTGTGCACCGCTAATGTCCGGATGCCAGGCGAAAGGCGAGCCGGTTTCGGCGAGCACGCCCGGCCAAAGCGTTCCGTCGAGGTCGACAATGACGCATTTCTTGCGGTCGATAGCCAAAATGGTCGTAAGCGCATCCATATGGGCGGATGCGATGATGATTTCCCGGCCGTAGGGATCGCCGCCCAGCGAGGCTGCCAGCGGCGACAGATCGGGGAAGATGTTGTGGACCGCGGATTTTTCGCTTTCGGGGCGCTGCAGCATCCAGCCGGGCGAACCGAAATGCGTGAACGACGTCAATCCGTCGTCAAGCAGCCGG
The DNA here is from genome assembly GCA_050010235.1 of Rhizomicrobium sp. GTDB lineage: Bacteria > Pseudomonadota > Alphaproteobacteria > Micropepsales > Micropepsaceae > Rhizomicrobium. The sequence continues at coordinate 2,932 of JBEKLK010000063.1, read as the reverse complement.
GCCGTTCCGGCCGCCCCCAGCGCGGCCGCAACGTCGATCAGATAGACGCCGGAAAATTCCTCGACCATGGCGGCGAGCACGAGATTGGTCCTGCGGAACCGGTTGCGATGGCTGTCGACGCCGCGGTCGGCGAATCCTTCGGGCTGGACGGTCGGTTCCGGCAGATTGTCGACGAGAATGGGTGCATCGGTTTGCGCGCGTAGTTTTCGGATGAGCGCGCGCATTTCGGAGACATAGTGTTCGGGTCCGTTCCCCGATTTTTCGGCGACCGCGCGGCGCGCGTCCAAAGCGCCCACGACGATTGCGTCGCATGTGCGCTCGCCCGCCAGCGCCACGTCGGAGGCGAAAGTGGCCGCAACTCTTAGATCTATGTGTCTGCGCGCCGCCTCCTGACGCAGGAAGTCCGCTTCCATCTGGATTTCGCAATCGCCGAACAGAAGCAGCTCGATCCGGGTGCGGTCGTATTTGAACGACGCAACGCCGTGGGACGCAGCGACCGCCCAATAAGGATGCGCGCCTTCCTTTTGCGCGCGCCGATAGCGTTCCAGCATTTCGGCCGGGTCGCGGTCATGGGTTTCGCCCAGGGCAGACGTCGCCTCGGCGATCTCCTGTTCCTCGCTCTTTTCCGTCAGCACGCCCCGTTCGACGAGGGCCGCCAGGCATCCGGCCACGGTCTTTTCGTCGTAACCCATCTGCTGCGCCAGAGGCGCCATCGAGTCCGGGAACGCACGCTCGCGGTCGAACCACTGAAGCAGGCGAACGATGTCTGCGTCGACCGGCAGGCGTAATTGGCTCAGCGCATGAATCACAAGCGCGCGGCCGCTGCCCAATTGCAGCGTGTGCACGAAATTCGAGCGGCGGAGCGTCATCATTGTCAGGCGGCCTTCAACGGCCCGAGCCGCCGCGCTTCCGCTTCGGCGTTGTGCAGGAATGTGAGGAGCACGTAGCGCCGGCCACGCGTGACGGAGGTCGCCTCGTGGAGCAGCGACGCGGAAAAGACGGCCGCGCCGCCCGCAGGTGGCGAGAAGCGGTCGTCGGAGAATTCGGGAAACATCAGATGGCCGCCTTCATAGGCGTCCGTGTTCAGATTGAGCGAGAGCGCGAATTGCCGATAGGAGATATGAGCCGCCGCGTCGTCGCGGTGCCGGCGAAAATAGCCGCCCGTATCGTCGTAGCGCGCAATCAGAATGCGATCGAGATGCGCCACATCGGCCTGGAACGCGCGTTTGATTTCCGGAACAAGCCGCCGCGCCAGCACCTCGACAACGCGCGCATGCAGTGCGTCCGTGGGTTCGAGGATGAAATCCCGGCGGTGTTTCTTGTCCTTGTCCAGCTTGGCGTAACCGTCGCCGGCGCCGTTCATGGATGCCATGACGCCTTCCATATGGGGGCCGGTTTCGAAGCGCGCGATCAGCTCGCGGCAAAAGTCGCGGTCGATCAGATTGGGCACGATCAGGACTGGCGCCGACGTCGAAGCTTCCCGACCCTCTTCGCGTGTGAACAGGGCAACTTCACGGAGCGTGCGTTCGACCATACCCGTGGCGTCATCGGACTCGACGATCGCCGTCAGGCGGCTGCCGCGGTCCACGACCAACGCCGCGAAGCGTCCGTCCGCCCCCGGCATCAGGCGAAAGAGATCATCCGAGGCGCAAAAGAAGACGGGAACGGATCCCGCATATCCCATCGCATAATCCGTGAGACTGCCATTGGCGAGGCTGGCGAGCGGAACGATATCCGCGTGGCGATCGGCAAACGACAGCTTCGCGCTCTCGAAGGCCTGAAGCAGGGAGAGGACCTGTTCGCGCGTGCGCTTTCCCAGAAGCGGCAGAACCACAGGCCGTCCGGCCTGTCCATCGAGCGAAAAGAACGCGCCATTGGCGCCCGCGCCGGCCATGAAGGGTGCGCGCTCGCCGACCGCGACGGACTGGGACTGAAACGTCATTCGCCAACTCCCTGTCGAGCTGTCACGGTAAATAAAGCTGCTTAAGGAGGGACTAATGCCGCCACGCGGGACGCCTCATTTCCGGGCATTGTCGCCATCGAGCAGTTCATCGCGGTGAATGCACGCTCGAGATCCGCGTGGACGAATTTATGTTTCGTTAACCAGGATACGAATTCTTAATCATGGTGGTCGGCGGCGCGCGAGATTGCGCGCATCTCAGGCGGGAACGTGAATATCCGCAGGCGCCAAACCCGAACGATCGCGTCGGTACATAGCGGCGTATGCTGCTTCGAGATGTTTGGCGAACAGCGCCGTATCGAACAAGGGTGAAACCAGCCTGTTGGCGGCAAGTTTTCGCCGGATCGCAGCCAATTTCTTGGGGTCGTGCGCGAGTTCGACTGCCAGCGTTTCATAGTCATTCAGCGTCGTCGTGACGAGTTCCGGCAGACTGAAGGCATGGAGCACGCTTGCAGCCACCCGGCTCGCGAACGCGTCCCCCGCGCAGGTCAACACCGGCATTCCCACCCACAGGGCTTCGCTTGCGGTGGTGTGGGCATTGTAGGGAAGCGTGTCCAGAAACAAATCCGCCGCACGGAGCCGCGTCAGATGATCGTTCAGCGGCAGTCGCGACCCAAAGATCAGTCGCTCCGCGGCGACGCCTCTTGCTGTCGCCTCTTTTTTCAAATTGCTCGCGGCTTTTGCATTGTCGGCGAGAAGCCACAGCACGCTTCCTTCGCATTGCTTCAATATCCGCATCCAGCAATCGAAGACGGGCGGCGCGATTTTATAGTTGTTGTTGAAGCAGCAGAACACGAACCCCGTCGCCGGTAATCCCAATGACGCGCGGGCCGGCGTTGTATCCGGGCCGAAACGGTTGCGGTCGTTGACCTGATAGGAGTTCGGGAGCGCGACGATTTTTTCGCAATAGTGGCGCCGGCTATTCTCGGGGATGAGGATCGCGTCGGCGACGATGTAGTCCATATATCCGGC